>JBKEAG010000186.1:0-31721 GCA_047972025.1 Moheibacter sp. | reverse complement strand
TCCCCAAACTGAGAGAATGGAATTGTAAAACAAAAGACTGCAAATAATGCGGAATATATTTTTTCTAACTTTTCCTTCATTTTTTATGTAAAAATTTCTTAAAAAAGGTAGTGGTATCTCTAGAAATATATAATAGTATATAACTTCTAACAAGTCCATAAATTGGGTAAAATCCCCATTTAAATTTCTCTTTAATTATATTAATTCTCGCCGTTACTTGATCTTTTCTTCCCAAAGAAGAAAGTGAATTTGGGTTGACTTCATAATCTAATAATACCTCCGGTAAATTTTCACATTTGAATTTTTCAATAACATTAAAGAAAAAAGCATAATCTTCTCCATTTTGCTGGTATTCCTCAGGAAAAAGTCCAATTTCTTCTAAAATACTTGTGTAATAAATAACACTTGAGTTTACAAAAGTACTATTCAGGTATATTTTCTTTTTGATTTCAGGATAAGTAATGGGGTGTTTTAACGTAAAAAGCAAATTGCCTTCCATGTCCACCATATTTACCCAAGTTCCTAATAGCTTTACATCGGGATTTTCTTTTAAATAATTGATTTGCTGAGCAAATTTATTTGGATAAACTTTATCACCACAATCTAACCTTCCTGTTAGTTCATATTCCCAAGAAGTGATTTTTTTTAGTCCATGATTTGTTGCCAATCCCACTCCCAAGTTTTCTGGTAATAGTTCTAAAAAAAGATTTCCATTGTTATAAATAGACTTTAGTTCTTCTTCATTGGGTTTAACTTGGCTTCCATCATCTACAATTAACACATCAACTTGAAAGTCTTCGCGAATTGACATCAGAGAAGATTTTAACCCATCCAAATTATTGTAATGACAAATTAGAATAATAATTTTCTTCATAATTGTACTTTAGTGAAATTAAGTAAAGCTCTTTCAATAGTGTTTTCTAAATTGGTTGGATAATTATATTTTCCATCAAGTATTTGGATTATGTTTTCATATACGGATTGAGTGTCGGATTGAGCATCTCCTATTTGTAACCCCTTATCATACCCAATATCTTGAAGAAAGTCTGTACATTTTCTATGATACTCTATTAGCATAAATGGAATATTTGCGTAGCATGAAAAAATGGAAGCATGTAATCTTGTCGATAAAATAAAGTCACAAGTTTTTATTTCACTCCAAACCTTTTGGACATTTCCAGTATAGGGTAAAATTGAAATATTATCGGATTTTATTTTTGAAATTGTTTCATGGGTTAATTTTTCGTCGCCAATTTTTTGGTTTCCATTGAATATAAAAAATTTAAAATGAAAATTGTTATTTTTTGATAGTTTGTTTAGAAGGTCAGTTACAAATTGGTTTCTTTTCTTTTCATTGGATAAATCTCCATTGTAATATCGTTCATAATTACAGATGCTAATCCCTATTGTTTTTTTTGGAGAAGATACGTTTTGTTTATCTTGAAAATCAAAATTTTTAAAACATTGTGGTAAAAGGGCAGCTAGGTCAAAGGCATTTATCGGTTTATAATTTAAATTTAACGAAGTAGCAAAATCATAGGATCGTTTATCTCGTAATGCCAAAAAACTAAGTTTTTGAAGATATTTTTTTGTGTTTTTTTCATCTTCAACAGACTGAAATGGACCAATTGAAACGCCGATAGCACCATGCTTTAGCTGCTTATTGATTGAATTTGCTCTTTTTGCAAATGCTATATTGCTCAAAGGTCTGATCTCACTAAACACAGAGCCTCCGGCATTTATGAAATAATCTGAATTTAGTGTAGCATTGAAAACTGAAATTTTTTGAATAATTTTATTTGAACACTTTTCAGGGTAGATTCTTTTTATGGGTAAACTTGTTTCAGGAAGATGCTCACCTGTAAAACAGGGTGCGTTTGTGTTTTTCCAAAAATGATTATTCCCCCAAGACGCAATTTCTATAAAAGCATCGTCTCCAGTATTTTTATAACCATAAAAACCGTTAAATAAAATCTTTTTCATTCTTTAAATGTTTAAGTTGCATCAAAATAGCCAAACAAATCCAAAATCCGTACATTCTAAATGAGTCTATTTGAAACCAATTTAAAATATAACCTATAAAGCAGACAAATAATACTATCGTTAAATAACTATAGTTGGGAAGCCGGATATAATATGAATAATTTTGAAAAAACACTATGAACAGAAATAGAGAAAGAGTTAAAAAACCAATTATTCCCGTTTCAGATAGTGTTCTTATAAAAAGGTTATAGGAAGGAGGAAAAGACTTAATGTTTTCATTTAGATATACACGACGAAATTCATAATTGTTGTGCATTGCCCATTCCGGATAGTATTTTTGAGCTTCATATGCTTGCATTCCCCAACCCGCACCTGTAATTGGAAATACTTTAAATACTTGCCAATTAGCATATTGAATTCCCAATCTAGATTTATTAGAAATAGCATTTTCACTTTTTTTATTGCTCCTATTTTCTATGAAATTTAATGCATCAATTCGTTCTTCAACTGTTTTATAAACTACATCATTTTTGTAAATGAGGATGACTGATAAAATAATTCCTCCAAATACCAAAACCCTATTAAAAAATATACGAAATCTAAAGTTTTTCACATAAGTAAAATAAATAAACAATACGAGTTGAAATAGAATTACAACTAATGCTGTCCTTGATTTGGAAGTAAACATCAGAAACAATATCATCAAAAGAGGGAAGAATCTCGTAATTTTTTTTTCAGTAGAAATATAGCTAAACATAAATCCGGAAATTGTAATCAAGTACATTCCTAAAGCGGGCGGTTCAAAAGTAACTGATGAAATTCGGCGGTTATAAGAATTTATATAGGCATCTGTAAATGGAAGGTAGTCAAATAAATTATAAATGGGTCTTAAAAATTCCATGAAAAATACAGTAATTAGAAACTCGAATACGCCATAAATAAAGACAACCCATAGACTTATTAGCATAACTTTTCTAATTTTCAGAAAGCTATTTCTAGCCCCATAGTATTTGACTACATTGGCAGACAGATAAAAAAAGACAAATGCAGCGAGTGCAATAGAAATAAATTGGCTTAGAAAGCGAGTCCATCCAGATGTTTGTTTGAAAAAGTAATCGGTAATATTAATCGAATTAAATATTACTGATAGAAATATTGCTCCTATAAAGAGTAAAAAATAAGAAAATGGGGTGGTGAAAAAAGGCAAATAGACTTTCGCTCTCAGGAAGTCATGTAAAAGGAGAAATAGAAACCCGATTAAAAAAAATATAGGAGTAGAGTCTCTGCTATATTCACCTAAAAAACTCATGAACTTTAAAGGGTCAGAGTTAAAAGGAATAAAAAATATTCCTAAAAAAAAGAATAAAATATAGGTTTGACGAAGATATTTAAGTACGGATTGCATTTATCGAATCAATTTCTTATAATAAAAAAACAAAATTATATTAGAACTTAGAAATGCGGTAAAAATTGCTAAAGCTATACCTAATTTTTCCCAAAGATATATAAATAAAATACCCAAAGTTAGTAATGAGATAATTGCAGCGATATGTGTCTTAAAAAGAGGGAAGGTTATTTCCTTTGCTTTTAATGCCATGGACAATGGTCTCAACATTACGGTCAGAAACTGCGAGCACCAAATGATAAGAAGGATGATGGTCCCATCTCCATATTTCCCTTCATAAAACCAGTTATATATTAAGTATAAAACTGGGAGTGAAATTAATAATAGTAGAATTAGTGGAAATTTAAATTTTTTATAGAAATCTTTAACCGGTTGAGGGAGCAGTTTTTCTTGGCTTGAAAAGATGGGTATATAATAGCTTTCCATAGAGATGATTAAAATCGAAAATAGTCCTAGTAAATTTTGAATAGTCCTTACTTTTCCTATACTCAAATCATCAATTCCCAAAATATCAGCAATTAAATATACACCTTGACTATAGACCCAAAAAAGAAATCCACCCGCAATAATCCATTTAGAATACTTAAAATGCTCTTTGAAAACAATTCGAATCTTTAAATTTAAAAATTGTACTTTAAATAATCGATGCTGATGTATGAAAAGAATTAAAAGTAAATTAGCAATACCAAAACTTAAAAAATAAATAAACGAAATGAAGTTAATCGATAGTTTTTCTCTGAAAAGGAGAATCAATGAAAAAAAACATAAAACCAAAAAAGAGGAAGAAAGAGCAGTGTAAATAAAACTCATTTTCTTACCTGCATAAATAAACTTTTTTAAAACATCATATAAAACCATCCCAAATATCATCCCTAAAAAGGACCAAAACCCAGTGTTAGGTACTTGAAGATAAACAAAACTAAAGGATAAGAGATAAATGCCTAAAATGCTCAACAACAAAATAATTAGTAGGGAGCTGAAGTAATCAGATGTGCTATCTTCCCATTTTTTTGGAAGAAAAACTAGAATAGGAGAAGAAATAAAATAGGTAATAAATATGAAAATTAAGTTGGCATAACTATAGATTAGTACAAAGTCCGCAAAGACTGGAATAGATGTTAGTTTTGACAATAGAAAAACCGATCCAAAGTTTAATAATGAGTAGAGCGCTTGGTCAGCAAGTAAAAAATATTTATTCTGAAAAATTTGATTGATTTTCAATGGATTTAAGTTGAACCTGTGTTATTTTTAATTTGAGTTTGTAAAATTACAATTAAAAAATCTAGGCTTATTATAGATTTTAATTTTATTCCCAAAATTCATCAATTAATTCAAAATCAATCATCTTTAAGAACATGAGGTATTAACCAAAAGTTTCATTATTTTTACGACCTATATGAAGGTAGTAAATGAGAAAAGTATTTTTGTTATCCATAATTTCTTGGTTATTTATAGGTTGTTCTAGTTCCATATATCAAAACACATCTTTGAGAAATCAAACTAATTTACTGAATATTGAAAGTGACTTCATTTGGGGCATAAATGGACATCCAGTATCATCAAAAGATTATTTAAAATCTCCAATAGACCAACAAATAGACTTGTTAAAAGAACATCAATTAAGCTATTATAGATTTGACGTACGAGTAGATTTGGAAGGTGAAGTGATTTGGTATAAAGATGAATTTTTAGAATTATTAGAAACTTCAAATCAGGCCAAAATAAAGTTGATGCCCGTGATTTTGATAAATTTATATTTAGATGAATATCAAATTTCCGAAAATGAAGCATTTACTCGCGGAAAAAACCAGATGCGAGGATTTGTGAAAAGATATGGTAGGGATATAGATGTGTATTGTTTAGGAAATGAACAAGAGTTGAGGCTTTTTGAAAACAGTCACGGAGGACAGAGTATTACAGATTATAGTTTGTCACGTTTTAAAATTGTTGCTGCTTACTTAAAAGGAATGATAGAAGGAGTAAAGGTAGAAAAACCAAATGCCAAAACGTTAATTAATAGCTCTGGTGGACCATATTTTGGTTATTTTCAGTTGCTTGAGGACTATAATGTGAATTATGATATTTTAGGATACAATTGGTATTCTCAATTTTATAATTCGCCAAATAGTTTTATTGAAAACATCAAGGTTCTTTACAGGCGATTTAATAAGCCTATTTGGATGACTGAGGTGAATCGATCCCATGGAAGTTATAGAGACTATATCGAAGAGCAATCTGCGATTA
Source organism: Moheibacter sp. (assembly GCA_047972025.1). Classification (GTDB taxonomy): domain Bacteria; phylum Bacteroidota; class Bacteroidia; order Flavobacteriales; family Weeksellaceae; genus Moheibacter. The sequence continues at coordinate 26,089 of JBKEAG010000186.1, read as the reverse complement.
TGGATTACTTTATGAGAGAATTGATTAAAAGACCTGAAATCCAAGCATTTTTTGTATATGAGCTTTATGACCAGCCTTCTACCGCAGGAAAAAATTTAAAATTTGAACAATCCGAATATGGAATTGTTAAATGGATAAGTCCAGAAAATATTAAATACAAACCGGTTTCAAATGTTATAAAATTAAATATAGAAGAATTTAAAAGAGGAGCTGAAAACTATGTTCAGGCTATTTATTTTGATTTGTTAGGAATCACTCCAAGTCAAGAGGAGTTGAAATATTGGATGGAGAAATTCAAGCAATTAGAAAGTCAAAGCGCATTTTTAAATGAATTCATCTATGCAAATGAAATTCAAATAGAGCAATTGGTTCACCAGAAATCATCTAAAACCGATATTCAAGAGTATATCAATTCCAATTATAAGGAATATTTGGAAAGAAATTCAAAGGAACAGGAAGTTAGATTTTGGAACAAACAAATTAAAAAGAAAAATCCAAGGCTTACTATCACAAAAACCTTGTTGCTTTCAAAAGAATATTGGCAAAAAGCAATTTGGGCGGGGTATAATAAAAAAATGGACAATCCACTCTAAAATTGGAGTTTGACCGTTCAGTAACTTTATATTAAATCTAGAAGTTGAATGGAACTTGATTTAGAAATTTCCCCTTCGGGGGTATCCCTCGAAAGGGAAATAAAAAGGCCGAGTTTAATTACACTCCCATTTTCACTATATCAAATCATTCTTCTTAAACCATTCAATACTTGCTTCCAATCCTTTGTTTATATCGATTTCAGGTTCGAAATTGAGATCTTTCCTTATAAGATCTATTGAAGCTGTCATATTTGAAATATCGCCTTTCCAACTTTGATTAGTATAGATTATTTTAGGGTTTATTTTTAGGATTTTTGAAATTTTATCAACCAATTCTTTAATAGAAACAGGTAATCCTCCCGAAATATTGTACACTTTTCCTCTACTATTTGAACAAATAAATGCTAAATAAAATGCTTTTACCGTATCTGTAACATAAGAATAATCCCGTATCTGCTCTCCAGTTCCTAATACTTCCAATTCTAAACGATTTTTATTAAGCTTTTTAATTAAATCATATAAAACATATCTCGACTGTCTAGGGCCGTATGTATTAAATATACGAATAGCCGTAAAATTTAAATCATAAGTCTTTTCATAAGCTAACCCCAATTTTTCACCGTAAAGTTTAGTTACACCATAGTTTGATATAGGGTTCAAAGGATGTTTTTCGTCTATTGGGGTATATGCTGGTTCACCATAAACCGCAGCTGTACTTGCAAAAAGAACTTTTTTAATATTGTACTTGATCGCCAAATTTAAAATATTGAAAGATCCGGTAGCATTACTATCAAAATCTATTTCCGGATACTTATTGGAGAACGGCACATTGGCATTGGCAGCAAAATGGAAAATATAATCAAATTTCCATTTATTAAATAACGTATCTAAGGCTTGATATTGTGATACATCCATATATACGTATTCGCATGTTTTATTTTTGTGAAAGTTGTTGGCAGCACCAATCATATTATCAACAGAACAAAGATTACTAAAGCCTTCTTTAACTAGTTTATCTATTAAATGAGATGCTATAAAACCGCACCCTCCTGTTATCAAAATTTTTGATTTTTTATCAATTTCCATTTATTTAGCTTAAAAATTTTTTTATTGTGAGTTCTAAATCATATTTGGGTTTAACCGCCTTTATATTTTCTAAGTAACGATTCCTATTATTTTCAATTTTTTCAATTCCTATGATAATACTATCTATATCTCGATTTGTTACTTCTCCAATTTTTTCGTCAATAACAAACTCTTTCGAATTATTGTTAGGACTGTTTGTGGTAAGTATTGGCATTTCAGCTCCTATCGCTTCTACAAAAACACCGGGTAATCCTTCTCTATCGGAAGGAAACACTAACAATCTTCCCCTTGACATTATATCTATTTTTTCTTGTTCAGAAACAAAACCGTGAAAAATTATCATCGGATTCTCACCATATTCTTCGCTCAATTCTTTAAACATAACACCATCCCCTACTATGTGCAATGGATATGCCTTTTGTGGGTTTTTCTCATTATACCCCAATACTGCCTTTATAGCTTTATCTGGATTTTTATGCGGTTCTAATCTACCAATAAAAAGATAATACTCATCCCCAAGGTTTTTAAAATCTCTCATGTCAACAGAATTTGAAATGGTAATTATTTTTTCTGGATCCAAATATTTATGCTTCTTTAAAATTACATTTCTTACATTATCACTTATACACGATATCTTGTCCGTTGACTTAAAAATTTGCTTATTAATTAACTTCCATAAGAATGAAAATCTGTATTCTACAAAATCGACAAAAGTTGTAGTGCTTTTGTTTAAAATTCTCTTAGAGAAAAACATAGGAACTAATGCAAATTGACCAAAAATTACAATATCGTAAGATTTATTTTTTACCTCCTTTTTAATTCCATAGTAAAATTTAAACATTGTAGATATTTTTCTTCCAAATATTCCATTTTTGTAATGATTAGGATCTAAAACCACTCTATTCACATTGACTCCATCAATATTTTCTTTTTTATCTAAGGTATTCAAATGACCAATACACATAACATCCACTTCATGCCCTCTACTCACTAAACGATCCGCTATTCTTTTATACCTAATCTCCATGCCTCCTATAAAAGGGTTATAGAATTCGTTAATTATCAAAATTTTTTTCATATTACTAATTTATAAAAAAAGATTCTATTTGTGTTTGTGGAAGGAGCTGGTAAAAAAAATTATTATTTTGTACTCATTCCTTAATGGAGCACAAATTCACAAAAATAATTATACCCGTAGTTATAAAGCTATGTGCCAATATAAAGCCCAAATACAGATTATGGATGTGCCATTTTAAACACGAAACATTTTCCTATTTTTGGCGAACTTATTAACAACAAGAAATTCTAATCCTAAACTTACCTGCTTCAGAAGAATATTGGCAAAATGCAATTTGGTCGGGTTATACTGGGTTTGAACCCTCAAAAAACTAATCCCCCAATACACTCCACATAGGTCGTTTAGCTGGAGTTGGGTATTCTGAAGTTGGAATAGGGTTGATTTTTGTTGTAAATCTGTTTTCTTGTGCAATTTTTTTAGCAAAATCAAACCAAGACATTGTTTCTCCTCCGGTAAAATGACGGATTCCATATTGGTCATCATCTAAAGATATAATTTCTAAAATATACTTTGCTAAATCATTTGCATCTGTTGGATTACCAATTTGATCACTTACAATGTTTAATTCATCTCGCTCTTTCATGAGTCGGAGCATGGTGGTGTAAAAGTTTTTTCCATACCGGGAATATACCCAAGATGTGCGAATAACAATGGTTTTAGGATTACACTCTGTTGCCCACTTTTCACCCTCTAATTTTGATTTTCCATAAACATTTATTGGATTGGTTTTGTCGTTAGGAAGATAAGGTCTTGAATTAGTTCCATCAAATACATAATCCGTTGAAATATGGATGAATGTAGCCTTTTGTTCAGCACATTCCTTTGCCAAATATTTCACTCCATCTGCATTGATTTTGAAGGCTGTATCTGCTTCTGTTTCAGCCAAATCTACTGCGGTAAAGGCAGCACAATTGATACAATAGTCAATTTTATTGGTAAAGAAAAAGGTTTCAACGAACTCTTTGTTGGAAATATCTAGTTCGGTTCTGTTTAGAAATAAAAATTGATAATTATCTGTATTTATTTGGGAAATAGCATCTTGTAAACATTTTCCCAATTGACCATTTGCTCCGGTTACCAAGGTTTTTTTCATGAATTAATAGGGTTTGAAGTTCGTAAAATCTTGAGCATTTATGTCTTTTTCAGAAAAAGTCATTTTATTTTTAGGTACTTGCCAATCAATATTTAATTGTTTGTCCGTAGGGCTTACACCATCTTCTGAATCTTTATCATAAAACGCATTACATTTGTAATAAACGATTGCTTCTTCACTTAGCACCGAAAATCCATGTAAAAATCCTTCGGGAATAAACAGTTGTTTTTTATTTTCATCACTAAGTTCTACTGCGATGGATTGACCATAAGTAGGGGAGCTTTTTCTCACATCAACAGCTACATCTAAAATCTTTCCGGAGATAGCCCGAACTAATTTAGCTTGTGCAAAATCACCTCTTTGCATATGCAATCCACGAACAACACCATGTTTGGATTTTGATTGATTGTCTTGTGTAAAATTAATCTGAACCTTTGTTGCTTCTATAAATTTTTGTTGGTGATAACTTTCATAGAAGTAACCGCGTTCATCTTCCAGTACTTTTGGTTCTATTATAAAACAACCTTTTAATTCTGTTTCTGTGAATTTCATTTTCAAAATTTAGGGTGTAAGTTAATAAGAAAAAGCCGTTTTGTAAAACAAAGACGGCTTTTGAATTTTAGTTGGAAAATGAATATTATTTAATTCCCAATTCTTTTTTTACATCTGCAGTGATTTCTGCTCCATTTGCATAAAGTAGTACAGATTTTTCTATCACATACTTTAAACCTTTGGTAGCAGCAACTTTATTGATTGCATTTTTTATACTATCTTCAATTGGTTTTAGTAAAGTTGCTTCCTTTTCTCCTATTTCTTTTGATGCTGCTTGCTGATAAGTAACTAATGCTTGTTGTTTTGTCATATAGTCTTTTTGCTGTGCTTCTAATTGAGTCATCATTGCTTGTATTTCAGCATCTGATTTACCTTGTGTTTTAGATTGCACGTCTTTTTCTATTGCAGCTAATGCATCTTGCTGCTTTTTAATTTCAGTTTGGTGTTTTGCTACTAAATTTTCTAATTCAGCATCGGCACTTTTCTTTGCCGGTAAGCTATTTAGTACATCTTCAACATTTACAACACCTAATTCTTGTGCAGATAATGTGAGACTTCCTATGATTAGGAAAGCGAATACTGTTAAAAATTTCAAATTTTTCATTTCTCAGTTTTAATTATTTACTTGTTTATCTTTTTATACTAGCTCCTCCTTTTACCGAAGATTTTGACTTAGAGTTACTATTATTATTTGTCGTTCTTTTACCTGAATTAGCTCGTTTTCCACTAGCTGAGGTATTATTTCCTTTGGCAGACTCTACTGCACTTGGGTTTAATTGTAAGAGAACCTCTCGACTAATATCAAATTTAGGGTCAGTGTAAACCATAATTAAATCACTTCCTTTATCAAAGATAAAGCCGTAGTTTCTTTTTTCAGCAACTTCTTTTACTGCAATCCATATCTGATCTTGTATCGGTTTTACCAATGATTTTCTCAGGACAATTAAATCTCCATTCTGACCGTAACGTTTCTCTTGTAATTGCTTGATTTCCTTTTGCTCAGTGTCTATAATTTCTTGCTGCTTTTTTATTTGGTCTTCAGTTAGTAACACTTTTTCATTTAAAAAGTCAGCTTGTATTTTATCTAAATTATTCTGACGGTTTACTATTTCTCTATTCCATTGTTCCGTTTGTGTTTTCAAGCGTTGCTGAGCTTGGTTGTATTCAGGTAAGTTTTGTAAAATATAATCAGTATCTACATAACCAAATCGCTGTGCACTTGCGGGTAATGCTATTCCAAGAAATAATATGAATAATACTATTTTTTTCATGTCGCTTTGTTTTATCGAAAATTATGCCATAAAAACATTTTGCTAAAATACACTATTTAAAATTGTTGACCAATTATAAAATGGGTTTGCCAACCGGATGGTTCATTGCTGTATATGGTATTGTCAAATCCATATCCAAAGTCAAATCCTAACATACCAAACGCTGACATAAAAATCCGTACTCCTAGACCAGCAGAACGTTTTAGTTCAAACGGTTTGAACTCTTTTGAGTCTAGCCAGGTATTTCCTGCTTCTGCAAATCCTAGTGCAAATATTTTTGCTTGTTGGCTCATGGTGATTGGGTAGCGTAGTTCTAGAGTGAATTTATTGTAAACGCTACCTCCTCCCGTTGGGGTAATATCATCTTGAGTTCCTCCGGATTGTGTAGAGTCCTCATATCCTCTTAATGGGATGATTTCTCTTCCATCAAATCGATTTCCCATCAACCCTGTTCCTCCTAGATAAAATCGTTCAAACGGTATTGTTCCAATCTCACTATTATAATTTCCAAGTAACCCAAACTCACCTCCCATTTTTAATACAAGTTTTCCTGCTAACTCTTTGTACCAATAGGCTTTTGCTTTTACTTTATAATATTCTAACCATTCAAATTTTTCTACATCTTCCATAGAGGAGTAATCTTTATTATTCAATAAGGAATATGGTGGTGTAACTGTCAATGACATACTCATCTCTGAACCTCCTTGAGGAAATACAGGATCTGGTCCTGCAGAGTTTCTCGTTAACCCGATAGTATAGTTAAAATTATTAGAAGAGCCATTTTCATAATTCAAATCTCCAACTGTAAGGGAGTAGTTATCAAAATTATATTTCTGGAATGACAAAGAGTGTGACAACCTAAAGTAATCATCCGGCCATGTCAATAATTTACTCAACCCTATACTTGCCCCCAAAATATTTAGCTTTGCTTCCTGATTGTAAACATCTTGATAGTTGTATCGTGAATAATAAACAGATGTTGATAAAGCCGTTGGTCTTTTTCCTCCAATCCAAGGCTCAGTAAAGGAAAGGCTATAGTTTTGGTAACCACGTCCTGCCTGAGCTCGCACAGATAGAGACTGACCATCTCCCATGGGGACAGGTTTCCATGCTCCTTTTTTAAATACATTTCGAATGGAGAAGTTCCCAAAAGTCAAACCAAGTGTTCCTAAAAAGGTTCCGGCTCCATATCCTCCTTGTAGTTCAACTTGACTTGAGCTTTTATGTACCAATTCCCAGTCTAAATCTACTGTGTTTGTTTCAGGATTAGGCTGAACATTTGGATTTATCTGGGTAGGTTCAAAATAGCCTAAACCTGCTAATTCAAAAAGGGTTCGTTTTATCTCTGTTTTAGAAAATAAATCCCCTGGTTTTGTTCGTAACTCACGAGCTATTACATGGTCATAGGTTACGTCATTTCCACTAAAGGTCACTCGGTTGTATGTTGCGGGTTCACCTTCTTGTATTTTTACTTCTAAATCAATGGTGTCATTTTTCACATTTTTCTCAATCGGAATTAGGTTTGAAAATAGATACCCCCTATCCATATAAAGTGTTGCTAAATCATCATCTTTTTCAGATCCACTAATTTTTTTATTAATTCCCACTGCATCGTAACGATCTCCTGTCTGATACGAAAAAAGTCGTTCTAGTGTTTCAGTTGGAAATACTGAGTTTCCAGTAAAAGTAACGTCTCCCAAATAATAAGGCCTTCCTTCATCTACTTCAATTTGGATAGCTATGTTTTTTTCATCTATTCGGATTACTGTATCATTTACAATTTTGGCATCTCTAAACCCGATAGACTTATACTCTTCTACTACTTTCTTTAGATCTTCTTGGTATTTTTCGGAAATGTATTTAGACGTTTTGAAAAAATTAAGGGATTTTTTTCTTGTTTTTTTCATGGCTTTTCGACGAAGTTGTCCATCTCTTAGCTCATTATTCCCTGTAAAATCAATACTTTGTATTTTTACCCGCTCTCCTCTATCTACAGCTATATTGAGGTCAACTTGTGAAACATCTTCTTCTGTCACTTTTTGTGTAAAGTCAACTTTTGTATCCGGAAACCCTTTTTCTAGGTAATGATTGCGAATAGAGTTTTTAACCTGGTTTTTTAAATTACTCGTTATTTTGGTTCCGGGATCTAATTTAAATTCTTTTGTAAAGTCTTCCTGTTTAGACTTTCTCAGTCCATCATAATTTATATTTACTAATTCCGGAAGTCCTATTAAATTTATTCGTAAATAAATTTTATTACCCTCTGTTTTTACAACAAATAAGTCAATATCTGAAAATAGGTTTACTTTCCAAAGTTTTTTTAGTGCATTATTGATTTTTGAGCCTGGTATTTCTAGCTTTTCACCAGAACGCATCCCAATAAATCGTATAATCTGATTTTTGGTAAACTTGGTATTTCCACTTATTTCTAAATCAGCCAAATAATAGGTCTGTGGGTTGGTGTACCCAGCTTGTGTAATATCATTTTCCGGCACTACTTGAGGTTGGGGATCTGTTACCTGTAAAGAATCTTCTTGAGCAAGTACAAAACCACCCAAAATCAATATTATAATTCCATAAAAACGCTTCATATTCACTCTATTTCGCATAAATCTACTGTTCTGTTTTTATTTGTTCTCCGGTTTTTCCGTATCTTCTTTCTCTTTTTACGTAGCTCTCCACCGCTGCTAATAAGTCTTCTCTCTTAAAGTCCGGCCATAATACATCCGTAAAATAAAGTTCTGCATAAGCTATCTGCCAAAGTAAAAAATTACTAATTCTTTGCTCTCCACTCGTGCGAATTAACAAATCTACATTGGGAATATTATTCGTATATAAATTTGATTCAAAAACTTGTTTATCTATTTTGTTTTCACTTAACTCTCCTACTTTTACTTTTGCTGCAATCTTTTGAGTAGCACGAATAATTTCATCTTGTGAACCATAATTTAATGCAATTACTAAAGTTGCTTTAGAATTACTTTGTGTAAGTTCAATTGCTTTTTTTAATTGCTTTTTTACTTGCGATGGTAACGAATCAACTTCTCCTATCACAAGTAAACGAATTCCTTTTTCGTGTAATTCTTTAATTTCGGAAGCTACTGTTTGAGACAAAAGTCGCATAAGAAAATTGACTTCTATCTTGGGGCGATTCCAATTTTCAGTTGAAAATGCAAAAAGTGTTAGATAGGGAATATTCAAATCTCCACAGGTTCCTATTGCTGAGCGAACTGCCTTTATGGCATTTTGATGTCCGAATGTTCGGTCAAATCCTTGCTTTTTCGCCCAACGCCCGTTACCGTCCATAATGATGGCTACATGTTGAGGTAGGTTCTCTTTTATAATATTTGTGGACGAACTCATTTTGAATTTAATCACAATAACATGGTGGTCTACCAAAAGTGTAGGTCAGAGTAAGTCCTGTAAACACATACCAGTCATGATTTGATGTGTTTCCTACTTGACGAGATTTAACAAAGTTTGAATTTAATTGATTTACATCAGCATTATTTAAACCCGCTTCTGAATTAAATGTAAAATCAGCTTCTTCTGAAAAACTAAAATCAAGGTTGTCAACCTGTGTGTAACGGAATCCAACTTCTGCTGAAAGTACGAAGCTTTTTCTATATTTAAATTTATATCCGGCCCCAAATGGAAGTGTAAAAGATGATTCTTTTTTTGTTCGTGTAATTACCTCACTTGCAATAGCTGTGGGTTCAACTATAACTCCATTTTCATCACGCTCAAAGGTATGGTTTACGGTATATAAGTTTTTATCATAAAAGAATGCTCCAATTCCCCCAAAAATATAGGGAGAATGTTTTTTACCATCTTTCTCATTAATATTAAAAAAGTTATATTCAAAAAGTAATGCACCTTCTATTATGTTATTCTTGTACGTATAGCCCCGCTCTTTCTTGTATTCTTCGGGTGCTGAAAAGTCAGCTCCAATAACTTTTCCGTAAGTTCCACTTAATCGAAAACCCATATAGGGATTAAAATTAAAGCGATAGAGTAATCCAAAGGCTAGTGGAACGCGTCCTATGGTTTCGTTTTCTTCAGAGGAAACAGGCATAGGATTAATATAATTACTTTTCCCTATGTCTCCAATCACATTTGCTCCTCCGGCAAAAACACCAATTTCATGCCTTTGTGCAAATGACATAGAAAAAAACAGTCCAAATATTAATAAAAGTAGGTTTTTCATAGTATTTAAAAGAAATAGATGTGCAAAAAATTCAACGGTAAAATGAAAAAAATGTTGCGCATTCTTTCTAAATAAGCGACAAATATAATCAAATCTACTTGCTGACTGAATGCTTTAACAAAAATTATGATAATTTAGGAATATTTAGTTACGCTTGTCTGACCCCCAAAACATCTTGTCTCGCAATGTCATAAGATAGGTTTTGTCTTTGGGCTCTACAATGTGAATTTGAAAATCTGCTTTTTTTAACTGTAATTTCACATTTGTAGTAAGGGGTTTGTTTCGTGCGTCTAAAGATAAAAAGTATTCTCCTACACGGCTTTCAATTTGTAAGTCCAGTACAGAGTCATCTGAAATCATAAATGGGCGTACATTTAGATTGTGGGGTGCAATTGCTGTGATGGTAAATGTGCTGTTTTCAGGGTGGACAATGGGACCGCCGCAGCTTAGTGAATAACCTGTGGAACCTGTTGGTGTGGAAATAATTAGTCCATCTGCCCAAAAAGCATTTAGAAATTCACCATTTACATAAGCCTCTACCGTAATCATACTGGTTGTCTCTCGTCGTGTGACGGAAATTTCATTTAGTGCGAAAGGGTACTCTATTTCTACTTCATCTGAGTGAACGGAAATTAATGAGCGATGACTTAAATTATAATCTCCACTAAAAATACTGTCTAGACTGTCAAATAAATATTCCAAATTAATCGTTGCTAAAAACCCTAATCTACCTGTATTTACCCCCACCACTGGAATATTTTTATCTTGAATGATGGTTGTGGCACTCAGTATTGTCCCATCTCCACCAAATGTGAAAAACAAATCAATTCCATCAGGTAAATCATTATAACTTAAAAAAGTTTCTATTTCAGGTTCTTGATTTACACCAATTTCTGCTAGTGCGTCTTTGAATTTTTTTTCAATGGTGTATGTAATTTCTCTACGCTTCAAATCCTCAAAAAAGTGAATAAAGGCATTTTTTTGTTCATCCGAAGTCTTTAAACCGTAAACTGCAATTTTCATTTATATGTCTAAATATTTCATCAGTTGATCAAAGCGGTCTTTATACAAATCTTGCTTTTCATCATTAAAAAACTTGAACACGACAGTGTAGCCAAATCGTTCAAACGTTTCACTAACAGAAACGATATTTTCTGTGATTAGTTTTAGTGTGATTTGTACTTTATCATCAAAATAACCGGTCACAAATAGACCTACTATTCGTGCATTGTTACTTTCACAAATTTTAGCAATCTCACTGATAGAAAATTGTTTTTGAGGAACTTCTACTACCATTGTAGCTCCTGGTTCTACAATGAAGGGCATTGTAGATAGTCCTGAAATAACATCTTCCATCATCAGAAACCCCATGTACTGAAATGTACTATTTAAAACAGGAATAATGTTGCTGTTGTAATTATGGTACATCTGAATAGCGTCTAATAAAGATGCGTTGTCTGAAATAGAAAAAACTTCACATAAATCTCTTAACTCAGAAAGGGTTGCACCTTCATCAGCACTTTCTAAATCTTCTTTTGAAAGGTTTCCTATAAAATTTAATCCCTCAAAAACCGGTAAGTGTGTGAGGTTAAATTCCATGACCAAATTTAACCCATGTGAAACCATTTGGCTTAGCTTCGGTGGGATAAAGTCTTTACTTATATAATTAATGACCAGCATAGAGCAAAGTTAGACATTAGAAGTTAGAAATTGGGAATTTAGAAGTTGTATTTACAGTAAACTAAATCATTTCTTCTTCAGTAAAACAGTGAAGTGCCTTAAAATTTCAGATTCCCAAGTGATCTCCAGTCCCGAAGTAATCTGATTTCTACGGTCATAAATGTTTTTCAACGCAACTGCTACATAATCTAAATGGTTGTATGTATAGGTTCTTCTAGGAATTGCCAATCTTAACAGTTCTAATTTAGGAAATCGATCTTCACGTGTTTCGGGGTCGCGGTCAGCAAGTAGTGTCCCAATCTCTACTCCTCTGACTCCTGCTTCTTTATAAAGTTCAATTGCCAATGTCTGAGCAGGGTATTCCTCACGTGGTACACTTGGTAAAAAGGAGAGTGCATCTATAAATACTGCATGTCCTCCAATTGGTTTTTGAATCGGGATTCCGTATTCTATTAATTTATTACCCAAATATTCGACTTGATGGATTCTTGCCTTCAAATAGGGGTATTCTGTGGATTCTAAAAGGCCTTGTGCTAAAGCACCTAAATCACGTCCTGCTAATCCTCCATAGGTTATAAATCCTTCATAGATAATCCCCATATTTCCACAAGCTCGGTACAGTTTTTCATCACGCATTCCTAGTAGTCCACCGATGTTTACCAAACCGTCTTTTTTTGCGGACATTGTAAACCCATCACCATAAGAAAACATTTCTTTTATGATTTCTTTAATGGTTTTGTCTTTATAGGCTTCTTCTCGTTCTTTTACAAAGTAGGCATTTTCTGCAAATCTTGCGGCATCAAAAAATACCGAAATACCATACTGGTCTGACAATGTCTTTACTGCTTTTATGTTTTCCATAGAAACAGGTTGCCCTCCGGAAGAGTTACAAGTAACTGTAATCAAGCAAAATGGTATCTGCTCTTTGGGGTATGTTTTGTATATTTTTTCTAATTTATTTAAATCTATATTTCCTTTGAATGGATGTAGGTTATTAATATCAAACGCTTCGTCAATTGTACAATCGATAGCATGTGCTTTTCTAAATTCTATATGTCCTTTGGTTGTGTCAAAATGTGAGTTCCCCGGAACAATATTATTTTCTTTTACTAAAATGCTAAATAACACATTTTCTGCAGCACGCCCTTGGTGAGTCGGTAAAAAGAAAGGGAATCCTAATGTATTTCGAACTACTTCACGAAGTTTTAGGTAGGATTGTGAACCGGCATAACTTTCATCACCCATCATGATTTCTGCCCATTGTTTATCTGACATGGAACCGGTTCCACTATCTGTAAGTAGATCAATAAAAACGCGATCACTTGCCAAGTTAAATAAATTATAGCCTTCTTCTTCAATCCATTTTTCTCGTTGTTCAGGAGTAGAGAGTTTGATTTCTTCTACCATTTTCACTTTATAAGGCTCTGCCCAGGGTAATTCCATAATTTATTCTTTTGACTGTTAAAAGGGTTAAATGTAAAAAATTTGTTTCAACTTTTCTTTTTTCCTGCTATAAATTCTTTTAAATAAAAAGGTTCGAAATAAGCAATATCTTCAATTTTGTTTTCTTTGAATTTCATTTCTGCTAAATCTTTCATGTATCTTGCCGATGGGTACATTTCTTCTATAAACTCTGCATTGGGTAATTGTAAAACCTCTTTACTTTTCTCTACTGCATCTCCGATAAAGATGATTTTTTTATCTGAATATTCTTGAAATAAATTTTCATCTAAAATTATAGCTTCAATTTCTGTAATTCTCTTTCCTTGACCGTCGAAAACAGCAGTATAAACCTCCATTCGTCGGGCATCAATCATCGGGATAATCAAATCGGTTTCTTTATTAATTTGGGATTGTGCTAAGATTTCTAAAGAGTTTAATGATAATAAAGGAATGTCTAGTCCATAGCAAAAACCTTTTGCAGCAGAAACACCAATTCGAAGCCCGGTATAAGAGCCGGGACCTTTTGATACACAGACAGCATCTAGTTCGTTTTGTGTTATTTCAGCTCCCTCTAAAGCCCACTGAACGAACTGATGGAGTTTTTCTGAATGTCCATATTTTTCGTCATACTCTTCGCAAATACAGAGATTTTCTCCATTTTGAGAAATAGTAACTGAACAATTTTTTGTGGAAGTTTCCAAATGCAATATTGTCATAATTCTAATTCTAGAATGGAAACAAAATTACGATAAAAAGCCATTTCAATTAAATTGAAACGGCTTTTTCTATTTCTTCTATTTTTAATTTATTTTTTGATTATTTTCTTGGTAATTTCCTTACCCTCTATTTCTATCTTCAAGAGGTAAACTCCTTTTGGCAGGTGTTCTATATTCAACATATTCTTAGTTGAACCTATCTTAGTTGATAAGATATTTTTACCTGTAATATCCATTAAACTTATTGACTCTATTCGTTCTTGCCGTGATATGATATTTAATACATCAGAAGTCGGATTTGGATAAACTGTAACTCCATAAGAGTCACTTATATCTTCAATTCCTAAAGCTGCACAATCAACTACAGCCTTCCAACCATAAGAAACTATTGAAGCGTTGGATATGAACTCTATAGTAATTGCCCCCGTGGTATCTGTAGAAACAAAAGTTAGACCAAGTGTGTTATTTCCAGAAATAGTGCCATTGTCGAATAATGGTGCCTCTGTACTATCTCCATTATATACATACAAAAAATCATTGTCTGCTTGTAGTCCTATTCTACTAAATTCTATTTTAACTTTTTCATTTGTTGTAGAAGGATAAAATGTTTTTGTTATATACTGATTATTGGCATATCCTCCACTTTCTCCTCCTGTATCTGTAAATATAGTTCCGTCACAAAAGTCTCCTACTAAAATAATTTTCTTTTTCACACCTCCCTCTGATCCTCCATCACAGATATTCATTACCATCAGTTCATAGTATTGATTTCCACTAAGCCCTGTTATTGTGAAATTTGTGGTGGTAATGGTTTCCCAAATTCCTGTTGGTATTGTTCCGTATGGATAGACTTCATATTTCCATTCAGTTGATGTATTGTCTTCTATTTTCACTTGAATATCCCCATTCTCTAAATACGTTAAACCAATTTCTGCAACAGTAAGCATACACGAACAGTCTGTACTTAAACAATCTTTTGAGTCAACGTTATTTCTAATCAACGTGCCTGGCTGTTCTCCAAACCCTTTTGTAAAGTTTACTCCTACATTAGTTGCATGACAATAACTCATAATGGTACCTCCTCCTGATGGAATTGGTCCTGAACAACCTTCATCATACCCAGCTTGAGGTCCACAACCGTCTATGGCTGTGTTGTCTCCGTTCCAAGCACATGCATGTGTGTGCGGAGAGCCTAATGAATGTCCCATTTCATGAGTCATTGCCATAATTGTCCAAGAATATGTAGGTACTTCTGCATAGTTTAGAGCTATTCCCGAATAAGCATACTTGTAACTTGAGCACAATGAGTCTAAATAAGCAACACTTGTTGTTACAGGGCTATTTACCAAATGTGCTAAATCTCCCGGAAAATCTGTTACTGTTTGTCTAAATTCATTTAAATTTTCACTATAACTTCCGTCATAAGGGTCTTCTTCCGTCCAAACTTTTACCATATGCAACGCTACATTGATACCATCATTATTATAAAGTGTTCCAATATTGTTTTGAATACCCGTAATCCAGTCTAGTGTAGTATCAACATCATACCCATTTAATTTGTAAGGCTCATAAGCTATTTCATAATAGATTTTTACGCAATTCTCCGTAGTGGATATTTTATACATCATTGGGTCAAAATTTATATTTTGTTCTATTTGTTTATTGTACTCCAAATCATCAACTCCACATATGAATTGATTTTTACCCAATAAGTTTTTATCAGAATAGGTTATATAATCTTGTTTATCTGTTGATTTTCCTAAGACTATATTTCCTTTTTCCTTTGTTGAAATTACCCCCATTACGCTATCATCAAAAAAGCTAATTGCTACTATTGATGTTTCATCTCCAGCAACAATTCCCCGGTAATACTTTCCCGGTGTATAATCAATGATATTACCTTTATTATCCATTGCAGTAAATGATTCTGTCAACACCGTTTGTTTGTACATCTGAACTTTGATCAATTCACTTTGGTATGGTATCGCTATTGAAATATTAGAAGGAGCCTCCTTCGCTATACGTTCTAGCTCATTTTGGTTAATTTCTAAAACTGTTGCATCTGTTGCCGAGTTAATATATTTTGCTGACTTTTGTAAATCATTGTTTTTTGTAAACAATTGATAATTAGCAAATGTTGTGTTTTTTGCATTTAAACCCTGTACTTTTTTAGATATAACTCTCATTTGTCCAAAAGTCATTCCGACAAATGATAGTAATATCAGTAAATAAAATTTTCTCATTTTAATTTGTGTTAATTATTTTTTAAGTTCCCTATACCTACAAAGATAGCGTAAATTAAAATATCTTTGTAAACTGGTTTATTCGTTTATATGAAAAAGGTAGAATACATCATCATTGGACAAGGTGTTGCAGGTAGCTGTTTTGCTTTAAAGTTAATTCAAGAAAATAAGTCTTTTATTATTATTGATCAAAATACAAACAAAGCTTCTTCTGTTGCTGTAGGAATTTACAACCCTGTTGTCTTAAAACGGTTTTCTCTCATTTGGAATGCTGTTGAACAATTAAAGTTAATGAAAGATTACTTTGACAGTTTCGAAGAATTATTAGGTGAAAAATATCTTTATAAATTACCTACTTATCGTATCATTCGTGATGACAATGAAATTCATGCTTGGAAAAAAAAAGTAGAAAAGCCTGAGTTAATACCTTTTTTAAACTCTAAAATACATTCTGAAACTCTTTCTAATTTCTCTACTCCATTTGGTTACGGTGAAGTAATGCAAACTGGTAGAATACGCTTACGTAAATACTTAGATGACTTTCGTAATTATTTAATCAACAACAACCAATATTTAGATGAATCATTTGACTTTTCTCAACTTTCAGTAACTGATGATAATGTTCAGTATCATAACATCAAAGCAAATAAAATTATCTTTTGTGAAGGGTTTGGAATAAAACAGAACCCCTATTTTAACTACCTCCCTATTATAGGTGTAAAAGGAGAAGTACTGAAAATAAAAACAAATGAAAAAATTCCACCTGCTATTTGGAAAGCACACAATTTTCTAATGCCCACAACCGACAACTATGCATATGCTGCCTCTACCTATGACCGTGATGACTTAACTCCCACCCCCACAGAGAAAGGTAAACAGGAAATCCTCACACATCTAAAAACATTTTACAAGGACTCTTTCAAAGTTGTTAGTCATTATGCAGGAGTTCGCCCAACAGTAATTGACCGAAGACCTATCATAGGAAGTCATTCTATTTATAAAAATTTGTTTATACTAAATGGAATGGGAACACGTGGTACTCTTCTAGCCCCACAAATGACTGAATATTTATTCAATTCCATAGAAAAAAAGATTGAAATTGATAAAGAAGCAAATATCAGGCGATTTGATTATTTATTTAATTCATAAAATTTTAAAAACTAACTTTTAACTTGAATCTCTTATTTTTGCAAAATGTTACTCGTACAGAATTTAGGCGTTCATTTCGCAGGAAATTATTTATTTGACAATGTGTCGTTTCGAATCAATAAAGGAAACCGTGTAGGACTTGCCGGAAAAAATGGTGCAGGAAAATCCACCCTTTTAAAAATTCTTGCTAAAAAGCAAGATTCAGATGAAGGTGATGTCGTTCACGAAGGAGAAGTCAGTGTAGGTTTTCTAACACAAGATATTGATTTTGAAAAAGGTAGAACCGTTTGGAATGAAGCCGGACGCGCTTTTGAACAACTAAATGAAATCCAGAAAAAAATCGATTATACAAATCAACAGCTTAGTGAACGAACAGACTATGAAAGCGACAGCTATGCACAGCTCATAGAAGACATCACACACCTAACTGACCGTTTCAACATCTTGGGTGGATATACCAAAGACGCAGAAATGGAAAAAATTCTCTTTGGTTTAGGGTTTAAATCAGCAGATTTTCACAGACAAACCGACGAATTTTCCGGTGGATGGCGAATGCGAATTGAGTTAGCAAAGCTTCTATTGCAAAAACACGACGTACTTCTACTTGATGAGCCAACCAATCATTTAGACATAGACTCTATCCTTTGGTTAGAAGAATTTCTTCAAGATTATCCGGGAGCTGTTGTTTTGGTTTCGCATGATAAGCAATTTCTCGATAACGTTACAAACCGAACACTAGAAATTGCCAATAAGCAAGTTCACGATTACAAAGCCAATTACTCCAAATACATAGAACTACGTCTAGAACGACGTGAAAAAATGGAACAAGCACAGAAAAATCAAGAACAATACATCAAACATACCCAACAGTTAATTGATAAATTTCGTGCAAAGGCATCAAAAGCTGCAACAGCTCAGTCTTTAATTAAAAAACTTGATAAAATTGACCGAATTGAGGTAGAAAATGAAGATGTTCATAAAATGAATATTCGCTTTGCATCAGCTGTAATTCCCGGAAAAATAATTTTTGAACTAGAAGATGTAGGGAAAGCATACGGTGACAACCAAATTTTTAACAACGTTAATTTCTTTGTAAATCGTGGAGAAAAAATTGCTTTTGTAGGGCAAAACGGTCAAGGAAAAACAACACTTGCCCGCGCTATGGTAGATGGTTTAGAGCATTCAGGTAATATCAAACTCGGACACAATGTAGAAGTAGGTTATTTTGCACAAAATCAAGCAGAAATTTTAAATGAAAAATGGACAGTTCTAGAGGAAGCAGAATATGCTGCAACAGAAGAAACACGAAAACAGGTTCGTGATGTTTTGGGGGCATTTTTATTTGGTGGTGAGGCAGTAGAAAAAAAGGTTTCGGTACTTTCTGGTGGTGAACGAAATCGCTTGGCTCTTGCAAAATTATTACTAAAACCTTTCAACGTTTTGGTAATGGATGAGCCAACCAATCACTTGGACATTCAATCAAAAGAAATACTAAAACGTGCTTTGCAAAATTTTGATGGAACACTCATCCTCGTCTCACATGATCGTGAATTTCTAGACGGTTTGGTGGCAAAAGTTTTTGAGTTTAGAGATGGTGCTGTAAAGGAGTTTTTAGGTGGGATTAATGAATATTTAGCAGAAAGAAAAGCACAGGGGTTTAGAGAAATTGAAAAAGTAGAACAAATTGCAACTCCAAAGGAGGAAAAACCTCAGCTTTCACAAGAAGAAGTAAAAGAGCAAAAGCGACTCAAAAATAAAATTGGAAAACTAGAGGAAGAAATTGCAGAACTTGAGTCAACAATCCAATCATTGGAAACGAAATTTGAAAGTTCACATTCAGATGAAGATTTAAACCTTTATAATGAAACTAAATTAACACTTGAAAACAAAATGGAAGAATGGGAAAGTTTGATGTCAAAGGTTTAATTTTCTGAATAAAACACCAATTCATTAACAAATCTTTCAAATGTTTTTTCATCTGTTAAGCCCACTGCAGAGTTACATTTATCCATTAATTCTGAAATCATTTCTTTTTTTTGATAAATCTGCTTTTTCCTTAATTCAACATATAAATTTCTACCTACTTGATTATTATGTAAATCCATTTCTCTATCAAACGGCTCGTTTGGAAAACAGTCTTCGTGTAAATCAGTAATAAACTTTGCCCAAGCTACCGCCTTAGTTTCTGATGTAAAATAGGAACTGTTTTTTGCAATTAACAAATTCCACACAGCATGCCGAAAGGCATTGGGGATGTCTCGTCCGCTCGAATTTCCTTTAAAATTTATCTCTGCAAATAAAATTGACTCTACAGTAGCCCAAAGTGTGGGAATAATGAGTAATGGTCGTGAAAGCAACGCCCGAAACATTTTCCAAGTCATTCCAACAGAAAGTCTCTGAATAATGTTAAAAAGCCGCTTCATCTATGTTAAATATTAAAATACTTTACAAATTGCATCAAGCCTTTTCAGCACTTCTTCTTTACCTAAAAGCTCCATAATCAAGGGGATATCCGGCCCTTGTAAGCTCCCAACCATTGCCAGACGGACAGGCATCATCAATTTCCCAAAGCCTATTTCTTTTTGATTTACAAAGTTTTGAATCGTTTCATGTATTGTCTTGTGGTTAAATAAATTTAACTGTTCCAATTCATCTGAAAATGGTGCAATTAACTCCTTTGTGTCTTCTTTCCATGCTTTTTTTACTGCTTTTTCGTCATACAAACTCGGTGCTTTGTAGAAAAATTCGCCTTGTGTAAAAATATCTTTGACAAAGTTTGCTCTTTCTTTTAATAAATCAATTATTTTTAAATTAAATTCATCCAGTGCTTCCACTGAGTTTTCTTTTAAAATTTGTTTAAATTCAGGTAGTAAGCCCTCTGGAGGTTTTTGTTGAATGTACTGATGGTTGAACCAAATTGCTTTTTCCGGATTAAATCGCGCTCCCGATTTGCTTACTTTTTCTAATAAAAACTGAGCAATCAGCTCTTCCATAGCAAAAATTTCTTGCTCCGTTCCGGGATTCCAACCCAAAAGTGCTAACATATTGACAACTGCCTCTGGTAAATAGCCTTCTTCACGATAGCCCTTTGCAATGCCTTCTCCTGTTTTCCATTCTAGTGGAAAAACCGGAAACCCATGCTTGTCACCATCTCGTTTGCTTAGTTTCCCTTTGCCTTCCGGTTTTAGAATTAAGGGCAGATGTGCAAATTTTGGAGCTTCCCAGTCAAAAGCCTTATAAAGTAGTTCATGCAATGCCAAAGAAGGTAGCCACTCTTCGCCTCTAATTACATGTGTAATTTTCATCAAATGGTCATCAACGATATTTGCAAAATGATACGTCGGCATTCCGTCTGATTTGTACAGAATTTTATCATCTAAGGTATTGGAGTCTATTGAAATTTTTCCACGAATTAAATCATCCAATAAAACCGTTTGGTTTTCAGGAATTTTAAATCGAATTACATACGGTTCTCCTGAGGTGATTTTCTTCTCAATTTCTTGTTTTGTTAGGCTTAGAGAATTATTTAATTGATTTCTATTATGCGTATTATAAATAAATGTTTCTCCTTGTTTTTCTGCTTCTGAACGGAGTTTACTCAACTCTTCAGGAGTATCGTATGCGTAATATGCATAATTAGATTCAATTAATTGCTGTACATATTGTGCATAAATATCTTTTCGCTCTGACTGTCTATAAGGGGCATAATTTCCGCCGAAGCCAACTCCTTCGTCTGGAGTTAAACCCAACCAATTTAGTGCATCTATAATGTACTGCTCGGCACCTTCTACAAATCGGTTTTGGTCAGTATCTTCAATTCGCAATAGAAATTTACCTCCATGGTGTTTGGCAAATAGATAGTTGAACAAAGCGGTACGAACTCCTCCTATATGCAATGGACCGGTAGGGCTGGGTGCAAAACGAACTCTAATTTCTGACATTTTATAATTTTTTGCGAAGATACTAATATGCTTTTTACTCTAAAACATAATTGTATTTGGTTTTGGCTGAGTTTTTGCATTTTACATGTGCATAAAATTGTCTAACAAATGAAAAATTTATTTATAGCTCTAATTTTTGGATTCATTTCTCTTTCTCTTTTTGGACAAGAAGTTCCTACTGAGTCAAAAACTACTTTTGATGATGTTTCTCTAAATCAAAGTTTGTTTGATTTGAAGGGAAGTTCTACAACTGTTGGTGCTATTTTTGAGCAATATAAGGGAAAAATCATTTTTCTAGACCTCTGGGCTTCATGGTGCTCTGACTGTATAAAAGGGCTTCCTCGGCTAAAAGAGGTTCAATCAAAATATACGGATGTGGTTTATCTATTTTTTTCTCTAGACCGAAATGAAAATGCTTGGAAAAGAGGAATTGAAAAGTTTAATATTCAAGGTGAACATTACTGGTTCAGTACCGGATGGAAAAATGGTTTTACGAATTATATCGGTTTAAATTGGATTCCTCGCTATATGTTGATTGACCAAACGGGAAATATTGCACACTACTATGCCGTTCATGCTGATGATACTAAATTACTTAGTAAAATAGAAGAGTTAATGGCTTCGTCCACTGTAAAATAAAAACCGGAACATTTTGTAATGTTCCGGCTTAAAATGGTGCTAATTCATAAAATTAGCACCAACCCCTAACCAATTAATTTATCTTTAAATAATTTATTTTCAACTCTGCGAATATAAATGTAAACTAATTACATTTTCAAATTATTTTCTTGTAAAATTCATTAATTTCTAAAATTTAAATATTTGCGTTTTACGCTGACAATTAGTGAATTAATATTTACACATTTAATTTATTTTTATACTCCTTTTTTTACAATTTCTAAAAAAAGAAAAGCCCCGAATTATTCGGGGCCTCTCAATCAACTAACTATGACCACAAAAAAACTACTTTTTAATAATTTTAAATGTTTCCATTTTTCCATTTTCCATCAAAACACGAACTACATAGATTCCACTTGTTAGTGTTCTAAGGTTTAGCTTCCCATCTACCAATTTGGCATTGGTCACCACTTGCTGGCCTGCCAAGTTATAAACAGAAACCTGTTCTATATTTTTATCAGATTGAATGTGTAAAATATCTTTTACCGGATTAGGGTAATATGTCATTACCTGCTGAGTTTCTACGTCTGTTGTACTTAATTTGGTTGGTCTTAGTTTTAAAATGAACCCAACTGAGAAGTTGTCTGCATTTCGTCCTATACCTACTATTGTACTTCCATCTGCTGAAATATCTAACGGCAAAGAGAATGTAACGCCTTGTGTATCTATTCCTAAATACTCTGCATATTCATTTAAGTTTGTAACGCCCAATTCTTCTGTCCAAATAAAGCCTTGCCCAAATACTGCAGGGCCTTGTGGTCTATAGAATCCGGTAGCTATGGCTCCATCTGCTGAAAGTCCTGTGGTGGCACCTCTCCATCCTGGAGATAGTGGTGGTCCAAGCGTTATAACTCCTGTTGACTCACTTCTTATCCATGCTTGGAAATTATTGGCATAGTTTCCTTCTCCTCCAATCCAAACACCATCATCTGAGATGGTTCCAACTGTACTTACCGGGTCTCCATTCGGGAATGTAATCAACTCTTGTACTCCATCTACCCATATAGCTCCTTGTCTAAATCCTACTGCAGTGTCTTGCCATCCTACAATGATACTTCCATCATTGTTTACAGCTTCTACTCGTGAACTTACTCCGTCAACCGTTGAGCCTAAATCAACAACACCTTCTTCTTCTGTCCATTTTATAGCATGTGCTCCTGATGCTGGTAACCAACCCAATCCTACAACTGTTTTTCCATCTCCTGAAATGTCCCAAGCTGATGAGGTTTGTCCATTATTAACGCCTCCTATTCCTCCTAAAATAGTCCAAGTATCTGTTGTAACATCATACATTGCAAATTCTTTCAAGTTATTTTCCGGATTTAAATAAGGTCCTGCCATTGTCAAACCATCATTAGAAATTGATACTTCTCCTCCAGTTCCATCTCCAGGTGCTAATCCTCCTATTGAATAAGCTCCCATGCCTTCATTCCAAATGACACTGTTTCCACTGGCACTGTTATGCCCACCTACTGCATCACCATTTTCATCAACAGAAGAAAAAGAAAGTTCATCATAAATATAAACTTCTCCTCCTGATGGCTCAGTATACTTTTCAACTGAAACATCAAACAATGCTAATGCTCCTGCATTTCCTGCTGTTGTTGCATGAACTCCGATGAAATACTCTCCACTTGTGTCCGGTTCGTAATATAATATAACATTTTGTGCCATTGTTTCCGGATCATTTCCTGAAGTGTTTCCTATCGTTCCTTGCTGTTGTACATCTTGTTCGGTAGATAAAACTTGAAGAAGAGCTGCACTTCCGGTTGGTTCATCTGTTATTCCTATTTCAAAACTTTCATTAGAGGTCATTCCATTTAAATTCAACGCATTATACGCTAATTCAATTTTGTATTGGAATCCTGCTTCTAATTGAATTTTATTGGTAAACACCCAGTCATCTTTTTCTGTTTGAGTGGCTTCTTCTGAAGCAATTAACATCATTGGGTTTCCGTTTCCATCACCATCTAAATCTTCTTCACTATATGCCCAAACTGGTGCTTGACTGTCCATGTCTTCATATGTCCAGCAATTTGGCTCTCCTTCGCTAAAGTCTTCTGAATATGGCGTTTCTGATGCTTCTTCACAATCTGCTAAGACACCTTCTTCTATTGCTGTTCTGAAAACGGCTAATCCTCCTGCAAAACTTGAGTCTGTTCCTAATGCGTGAATTGCTATATGGAACTCTCCTGTACTTGGAGCAACGAATGCAACTTGTGATTTATAGGCATTTGTCAACACATCATTACCATTTGAACCCGGAAAAATTCCTTGTTGAGAAACATTGTCATACGTTCCTATCACTTCGCTGAATGTTGCTGATGATGAGTTTGAATCTGTCATTAACAAATCAAATTTTTCTATCGCTGAATTATTTCCAAGGTTTATGGCATTGTAATCAATACTTACGATATAAGCCGTCCCTTCTGTCAGTTGAACCTTTTTAGAAAATGCCCAATCGTCTTTTTCTACATGGTTTACATGCTGTGGAAAGGCGGCTAAGAATGGGTCATCAACATTGTCTCCATCAAAATCAATTGAAGTAAGGTAACTCCACTCCGGCGTAGTATTGTCTGCGTTTTCAAATGTCCAACATATCGGCTCTGTCTCAAATGTTTCTTCATATGGAACTGTTTCTGCTTCGTCACAGTTTATCGGTGCTTCTTCTACTAAAACGTCAAATACTAAGAACGGTCCTAACACATCTTGTGTTGTAGAGTGTACTCCAAAATAAAATTCTCCTGATTCTGTTGGTGTAAAGTATTCTGTTGATACATGTGCTTTTGTTTCAAGGTCATTCCCTGTATTATCCCCTAGCTCTCCTTGCTGCATAATGTTATCATAAGAACCTAGTATTTGCATGAAATTGGCATCTGCTGATTGTTCATCTGAAACCACTAAGTCAAACATTTCATTTGCAACAAAAGTCCCAATGTTGAACGTATTGTATCTTACTTCTACTTTGTACTTTTGACCGGCTTCTAATTGAATTTTATGTGTGTAAAGCCAATCATCTTTGTCATTTTGTGAACCACTTTGAGGCATTATAAGCATTACCGGGTCATTTGTTCCGTCTCCATTGATGTCCTGTGCTTCGTTGTATGCCCATACCGGATTTTTGTTATCAGAATTAATGTATGCCCAACAATCCGGTTCCCCATTGCTAAAGTCTTCAAAATAAGGAACAGGTAAAGCTGTAGAACATGGGTCAAAATTAAATGTTGTTACATAAATGTCACTGTCTCCTTTTGGAAAGCCTGAAGGAACTCCTCCTACTTCATCAAAGGGGTTAAAGTCACCATCTGAGCTTTTGAACATTCCATGTGTTACTATATCATTATTCTTTGTTACTCGTGCTACGGCATTGTCTTCTTTTTGTGAACCACCAAATGTGAAATGGTTCAAATATGTACCGTCTTCTTGTACGTTTAGTATATAAGTATCTAATTTTCCGGCAGAGGTAGATGTTGCCTCTTCTGTACTGCTTGCGTTAAAATCTGTTGTTCCAGCAAAAGAACCTGTAACTAAAAGTTCATTTCCGTTATAAGATGTAATATCGCTTACTTTTTGGATTTCTGTACTTGTTCCCCCTAGTGAAAATGCGTTTACATAGTCTCCATTACTATTTAGTGCTAATACATATCCGTCAGTGATTCCTCCAGCGGTAAGGTTTGCTTCTCCTGTCCCTGGATCAAAATCAACGGTTGCTCCAAAACCCCCTCCTACGTAAATTGTACCATTCTGATTTAGAAGCCTATATACACTTTCTAATCCGGTTCCTCCATAAACTTTACCCCAAATATAGTTTCCTTCGGAGTCTAATTTTGTTACAAAACCATCATAATTTCCTAATGATGTATATGTATCTGTTCCAGTAGATGGATCTAAGTCTATTGTCTCTCTGAATATTCCTCCTAATAGGATATTTCCGTCTGCATCAAATTCAATACTTTCAACGGAAGATGTATCTGTGGCTTCAAATACTTTTACCCACTGAAATTCTCCATCTGAATTTAATTTTAATAAAAATCCATCATTTCTATTTTCACCATCTTGTGTGAGGATAATGTGCTCTTCTGTTGGAGATGGGTCAAAGTCCGCATAAATAAAATTTCCAACTACAAATACATTTCCTTCTGAGTCAACTTTTATTGCTTGGGTGTCTTCATTCATTGCTCCTCCTGCAGGATTGCTAATTTGTTTTGCCCAAATGAAATTACCATCATTATCTAATTTAACGATAAAAGCATCTCTACTCAAAATTGGTGCTATCTGAGATAAATAATACGTTCCCGGTCCCGGATCTGCATCAAATGAGGCTGACCCTGCTCCTTGAAAGTATCCTGTTAAATAAAT
>JBKEAG010000098.1:0-4700 GCA_047972025.1 Moheibacter sp. | reverse complement strand
AATGTTATATTTAGTCGTTGTCCTCCGCTCGCCATTCAGCATAAGATGTTTCGGTTTCGTGTAATCTAAGAGCTTGTAATTTTACAGAATTATCCAACATAGGACGAATTAATTCTACCATATTGATTAACATATTTTCACATGAAGGTTGATAGTCTGTAAAAATTACTTTATGACCTTCTTGAATCAATTTTTCACCCAATTCTTTATGTGGAGAGTTTGCATTGAGTAAAATTGCATGATCAAACTTATCTACCACTTCGGCATTTACAATTTGCTTAATGTCTCCAAAGTCGATTACCATGCCAAATTTTGGATTGGAAACATCTTGAATAGGTGAGCCCAAAATAGTTACAAATAACTTATAGGAATGACCGTGTATGTTTTTACATTTACCATCATAGCCATACAAAGCATGTGCAGTTTCAAAATTAAATGATTTGGTTACTCGGATTTTATTCATTAAATTAAAGGTCTTAACCAATGCAAATTTAATGGAAATAGTCACAATCGGACAGGCAATCTTTGATTTATTTTTTCCAAAGAGATGTATTTATTGTAATTTGGTTATATCAAATTCTAATCCGCTATGTGTTCGTTGTTCCTCTAATTTACCTTTTACTCATTGGCATTTAGGTACAGAAAATTTAGCTTATCTAAAACTTCAAAATCTTTGTGAAATAGAATTTGCATACAGTTTATTATATTTTCGGCATGGTAATGTTACTCAAAGTTTATTACATGCACTGAAGTATGAAAACCAATCCAAAATAGGTGCTTTGTTGGCAGAAAAAGTACTTTTAGAAATGGATTTTAATTTATTTGATGGAATTATTCCGGTACCCATTCATCCTAAAAAGCTAAAACAGCGGGGGTACAATCAAGTTATGTCTTTTTCAGAAAAACTAGCAATAGAAACAGGTGTACCCCTTTATACAAATCTTTTAATTCGTATTCAAAATAACCCTTCTCAAGTCTATAAATCAAGAGAAGAGCGATTCAGTTCTATAAAAGGGGCATTTGAATTAACCACAAAAAATTTGACTGGACATTATATTTTGATAGATGATGTTATAACAACTGGAGCAACCCTTTCTACTTGTGTACAGGCACTAAAGAAGAATACAAATCTGAAAATTAGTGTGATAACAATTGCTTTTGCAAAGTAAGTATTTTGTAGTTGAATTTTTAAAGAAAAAGAGGTTCCGAGCGGATTCGAACCGCTGTAGCAGGTTTTGCAGACCTGTGCCTAAGCCTCTCGGCCACGGAACCTTTTAGGATTGCAAATATATAAATTTAAACCAATATTAAAATTTCTTTTCTAAAACGATACTTACTTTTTCTACATTTCCTCCAATTGGAGGATTCATTTTGGATAATTTTACCTTAGCAAAGGTAATTATTGGAAGTTCAGACTGGATACGGTCTAGAACCCGATTGGCTACTTTTTCTAATAATTTAGAGCGGGTGCTTACCTCTTCTTTTACGATTTTATTTAAATGTACATAATCTACCGTATCAGCTAACTCATCAGACTCGGCTGATTTTGATAAATCTGCTTCTACCTCCAAATCAACTACATAGTCAGAGCCGATGAGTGCCTCCTCATCCAAACATCCATGATTGGAATAAATACGTATATTTTCTAGTATAATTTTTCCCATGATTTAATTTCTATTTTGTTCTATAAATAATGTAGGATCTACATATCCCCTCGTTTGACTTGAATATCCTCTCCCAATAGGTAAACTCACATCTGTTCGAATTTCAAAATGTAAATGAGCCAAATACTGCCCATCTGCTGTTCCGATAGTCCCAATTTTAGTTCCTTTTTTTACAGTTTGATTTTTCTCTACAAATATAGAATCACAGTGAGCATAAAGTGATTCTACTTGATTTCCATCTTCAAAAGTGTGGACAATTCTGACTACTTTTCCCCACCCACCTTTTATATCTTTTGCCAAGATAACTTTCCCATTAGCTATGGAATAAATAGGGTCTCCCAAGTCTGAATTTCCGCCATTGATTCCGTTCCAATCATCACCTAAATGATTGTTTACTTGAAATTTTTGAGCATTGTAGTACCCTTTAGCATCAGGTTTTCCTACCGGAAAATCGAATCCATTTACCAATAAAACAGAATCTTTTATTTCTAAAGATTGAACTTGAGCTTTTTCTCGTATTTCCTGTTTTTCACTACACGCTTTACAGAAAATGATAACTAAACATATTGCAATTATCTTTTTCATCTTAATTAAAACCAAAAAAGTAGAAGGAAAACCCTTCTACTTTTCAAAAGTATCAATTTTATATATAAAAAACTATCCTTTAAAAAATTCAGCTACTTTATTCCAATTTACCACATTAAAGAATGCGTTAATGTAATCCGGACGACGGTTTTGGTAGTTCAAATAATAAGCATGTTCCCAAACATCTAAACCTAAAATGGGTTTGCCTTCGCATCCTATTCCCGGCATCAAAGGGTTATCCTGATTTGCTGTGGAGCAAACAGTCAGCTTTCCGTTAGCAACAACTAACCAAGCCCACCCTGATCCAAACCTTGTTGCTGCAGCTTTTGCAAAAGCATCTTTGAATCCTTCAAAAGAACCAAAGGCATCATTGATTGCTGTAGCAAGTTCCCCTGTTGGCTCACCACCTCCATTTGGGCTCATTATTTGCCAAAATAAAGAGTGGTTGTAAAACCCACCACCATTATTTCGAACTGCAGGTTTATCAAAACCTTTTACTAAAATTTCTTCAATTGAAAGACCTTCTAAATCTGTTCCTGCAATAGCATTGTTTAAGTTGTTTGTGTACCCTGCATGGTGTTTACCATGATGGATTTCCATTGTTTTTGTATCTATGTGAGGTTCTAGTGCATCAGATGCATAGGGTAATTGTGGTAATTCAAATGCCATGATTTATTTTTTATGTTGTTATACTTAATGATATCACTATGTTAGTCGTGAATTAAGACAAATTTCGGATAGTTTATATTAATATTTCTGATTACACTATAAATTTTCTAAATTGCGTGATAAACCAAACACATGGGGCGAATAAGGAAAATTATAGTTCGAATACTGCAAGGGATTTGTTTACTTCTTGTACTTATAATTGCTTTACTGTATTTAACGGGAAATCAATACATCATTCGCGGTGTTCAGTTGACTTATTTAAAGGGAGAAAAGACAGCAAATATTGATGACTATAAAGACTTTGACAATAATGTTATTTTGGCAAATAAACCGCAGCCTTGGGTAGAACATGAACGGTATAATAAAATTTTATTGACAGATTCGTTAAGAAATGAGTTAGAAATATATAAAAGTATTGGTTTTTTTGTAGTAAAAGATGGTAAAGCTTTATTGGAGGAGTATTGGGAAGATTATTCTGCTGAAAGCTATACAAACTCTTTTTCTATGGCAAAGTCAGTGGTGACAATGCTTTTGGGAAAAGCTATTGAACAAGGTTATATAAAATCACTAGATCAACCGATTACAGATTTTTTACCTGAATTTAAAGATGATGCTTTCGCACAAAAATGTACAGTTGGTAATTTGTCGGCAATGACTTCCGGATATGATTGGAGTGAAGATTATTATTTCCCGTTAAACCCAACCGCAAAGGCATATTATGGTTCAAATATAGAAAAGCAAATGCTTAGTCGGAGTTTTATTCAGGAACCGGGAGGACATTTTGATTACCTTTCGGGAACAACTCAATTGTTGGCAATTGTACTACAAAGAGCTGTTGGGATTAGCCTTTCACAGTATCTTCAGGAAGAGTTTTGGCAACCATTGGGGATGGAACAAGATGCCTATTGGTCCAAAGATAAAAAGGAAGGTATGGAAAAAGCGTATTGTTGTCTCAATAGTAACGTGCGTGATTATGCTAAATTAGGACAATTGTTGTTGCAACAAGGAAATTGGAATGGAAAACAAATTATTGACTCTGCTTTTGTGAAAAAAATGGTAACACCTAATTATAAGGTATTTAACGAAGGGGAACATGTACGCTATGGCTATTCCATTTGGACAGACTATGAGCATCAGCCTAATTTTTATGGATTTATGGGACATTTGGGACAGCGTATCATTGTTGTGCCAAGTGAAAATTTAGTAATTGTACGGCTCGGACGGATAAAGGACAACCGATATACCGGAAGGGGATTTTTGGATAATGACACCTATGTTTATGTAGATGAAGTGATGAAAATGCTTAAAGAAAATCAACTGTTAACTGAACAAAATGCTCAAAAAGATTCCATCCAATAAAGTCTTATTTCTAGATATAGAGACAGTTTCGGAAGTTGAAAATTGGAATCAACTTTCTGACAATTGGAAAGAGCTTTGGTCAAAAAAAATAGAGAAACAGCTTCCTGAAGGAAAAACAGTTGAGGAATTTTATGAGAAACGTGCCGGTATTTTAGCTGAATTTGGAAAAATCATCTGTATTTCTTGTGGAATTATTGTAGAAAAAGATAAGTTTTATCTTACAAGTTATTATGGAGATAATGAATCAAAAATACTGACAGATTTCAACAAAATGCTTTCAGCTAATTATTTTAATTCAAAATTAATTCTATGTGCGCACAACGGAAAAGAGTTTGACTTCCCTTTTATGGCAAGACGAATGTTAATCAATGGAATAGAGCTTCCATCCATTCTGAACCTTCAAGGAAAGAAGCCATGGGAAAT
>JBKEAG010000095.1:0-45259 GCA_047972025.1 Moheibacter sp. | reverse complement strand
GTAGCGGTTTAAATTATTTGTTTGAAAAAAGCACTAATCATACAAAACAAATACATTGGTGATGTACTGACATCTTCAGTAATTGCAGAAAATTTAAAACAAATTTTTCCTGAAATAGAAGTACACTTTTTCTGTTACAAACCGGCAGTAGCCGTTTTAGAAAATAATCCATTTATTGATAAAATTATTTCTTTTGATGAAAAAAAATTAAAGAAAATAACCGTACTGAATCAATTTGCCAATAAAATTCAGTCCGAAAACTATGACATTGTTTTAGACCCATATGCTAAACTTCAAAGTCGATTTATCACACTAAAGTCAAAAGCAAACCGTAGAATCAGTTACAATAAACCATTTTTCAAATACATCTACTCAGATGTGGTAGAAAAATCAAAAATACCATCAAAAGAAACACTATGTACAGCGATTGACCATAGAGTATCGTTGGTGACACCATTGGTGCAAGAACCAAGTAAATTAGCATTGCATCCAAAAGTTTATTTAACCAAACAGGAAATTCAAGAAGGAAAAGAGATCTTAGAAAAAGCGAATCTTGACTTTTCTAGAAAAACTCTAATGATTGGAATCTTGGGAAGTAGTGAAGAGAAATCTTGGCCAGTTGAGTACATGACAAAGTTGATTTCTCATATTCAAAACTATTATGATTTCAATATTTTGTTTAACTATATTCCAAGCCAACAATCTACGGTTGATAAGATTAAAGCAGGATTAGATTCGTTGGATAATATTTACTTGGACGTGATGGGGAAAAGCGTACGTGAATTTCTGAAAATTCTTTATCATTGTGACGCTTTGGTCGGAAACGAAGGTGGAGCGGTTAATATGGCAAAGGCATTGGATGTTGCTACGTTTAGCATTTATTCACCACATAAATTCCCAGTTGATTGGGGTTGTTTCGAAGATGGATTGAAGCACGTAAGTGTTCACTTTCAGGATTTAGATAAATTGACGGTAGATGAATCTTCTGAAAAAAAATTATTCAGAAATACACATAAACATTATAAAAAATTAAATTATAATTATGTCCGTGCCGAAACAGATAAATTTTTACAAAATAATTTTGGAGAAGTAGAATTACCAAAAGAATTTGAATTACAGTTACCAAAAATATCAGCTTTACTTATTACGTACAATGAAGAGCGAAATCTTCAAAAATTCTTAGATGAGGCTTGGTATGCAGATGAAATCATTATCGTTGACTCAGAAAGTACAGATAGAACAGCAGAAATAGCAAAGCAACACCCAAAAGTTACTTTTATCACACGTAAATTTGACAATTTCACAGCCCAAAAGAATTTTGCATTTGAACAAGCAAACAATGAGTGGGTGACTTTTTTTGATGCAGATGAACGAATACCAAAAGCCTTGGTTTTTGAAATAATTGATGAAATCAAGAAAAACAAAGCAGATGCCTTTTTTGTATATAGACGTTTCTACTTTATGGACAAGTATATCAAACATTCGGGTTGGCAAAACGACAAAGCAATCCGGCTGATGAAAAAATCAAAAAACCGATATGGAGAAGGGCGATTGGTGCATGAGTTAATAGATAGTAAAGGAAAAGTTGCATTTTTAAATAACAAATTAGACCATTATTCGTACTATTCCATTGAAGAATATGACCGGAAACTGACTCAATATTCCCGATTACGTGCCAAAGAATTATTTAGAAAAGGATTGAAGCCCAATATTTTTCATTTTTGGGTAAAACCTTGGTATAGATTTGTACATCATTACATTATACGATTAGGAGTTTTAGATGGAGGAGAAGGCTATATCATTTCAAAATTACACGCACATTCTGTATTTAAACGCTATTTATTTCTATCCAAAATGTGGGAAAACGAAAAGGAAGCAAAATAATTTATACTTTTATCATTTAGAAACTAAAATTAAGACATGAAAGCATACGTATTTCCCGGTCAGGGAGCTCAATTTACCGGAATGGGAAAAAATTTATACGATAATTCATCCATTGCAAAAGAACTATTTGAAAAAGCTGACGAACAATTAGGGTTTGAAATTTCAAAAATAATGTTTGAAGGAACGGCTGAAGAGTTAAAGCAAACCAAAGTAACACAACCGGCTGTATTTCTACATTCTGTAATATTAGCAAAAACATTGAACGATTTCAAACCCGATATGGTGGCAGGACACTCTTTGGGAGAGATCTCGGCATTGGTTGCCAATGAGACACTGACGTTTGAGTCTGGTTTGAATTTGGTTTATAAACGTGCTTTGGCAATGCAAAAAGCCTGTGAACTAAAGCCTTCAACCATGGCAGCAATTTTAGGGTTAGCTGATGAAGTTGTGGAGAAAATATGTACTGAAATAGATGGAATTGTAGTTCCGGCAAACTATAACTGTCCTGGGCAACTTGTAATTTCAGGAGAAATTCCGGCAGTAGAATTGGCTTGTGAAAAACTAAAAGAAGCAGGGGCTAGACGTGCGTTGATGCTACCGGTTGGTGGAGCATTTCATTCACCTTTGATGAAGCCGGCAGAGGAAGAATTAGCAGAAGCAATTAACCAAACGACGTTTCAAAATCCAATTTGCCCAATTTACCAAAATGTAACAACAACTGCTATAACGAATCCGGAGGAAATTAAAAAGAACTTGATTGCACAATTGACTGCACCTGTGAAATGGACGCAATCAGTCCAAAGTATGGTAAAAGATGGAGCAGCTGAATTTATAGAAGTTGGCCCCGGAAATACTTTGCAAGGATTGATTAAGAAGATCAACCGAGAAGTTTCAACCGCTTCTGCAGCATCGTAGTGAATTAATAATTAGTTGAAACTTAATTTGAAACCTGAAATAAAAAAATACAGAGCTAATGGAAAACTGCTTATTTCAGGTGAGTACACTGTTCTAGATGGTGGACTAGCATTTGCAATTCCGACGAAATTTGGTCAAACTTTAGAAGTCAAATCTGAAAATTCAGATGGTCAAAACCGTACTTTATTTTGGGAAGCCTATTTGCATGATGATTCACTGTGGTTTTCGGCTGAGTTTTCTTTGGACGATTTATCCACTATTTCTACAACAGATAAATCTTTGGCTCTAAAATTACAGTCTATTTTTCAAGCCATAGAACAGCTAAACCCTATGTTCTTCAAGACACAAGAAAATTCTATTTACTGTAAAACCAAATTAGAATTTCCAAAAGATTGGGGATTGGGAAGTAGCTCTACTTTGGTCTATATTTTGGCAAAATTTGCTAGGGTAGATGAGTTTGATTTGTCAGATTTAACCTTTAAAACAAGTGGATATGATATTGCTTGTGCCGGAAATGATCACCCTATTCTGTACCAAAAAAAGGGTAACAAAAGAAGAATTGAAAAGGTAGAATTTCATCCTAAATTTCTTGATAAATTATATTTTCTTTATTTAAACAAAAAACAAGACACACAAAGAAGCGTATCTGAAAATTATAAATCAAAGCCAAAAAATGATATTTTGATTTTACAAATATCAAAAATCACAAAGCAGTTAATAAGTGCTGATAACTTATCTGATTTTGAAAAATTAGTAGAAAAACACGAAGAATTACTTTCAATATATTTAGATTTCAAAAAAGTCAAAAAAATATATTTTACTGATTATGAGGGTTTTGTGAAAAGTTTAGGAGCTTGGGGAGGTGATTTTGTGATGCTGACAGAGCGGAAAAATTTTGTAAATTATTTTCAATCAAAAGGTTATTCTACTATCATTTCTTTTCAAGAAATGATAAAAAATAATTGAATTTTTATACATTTATCCTACTAACTCTAAAAATTAATATTAGTTATGAAAAAGTATTTTGCTGAGTTCTTCGGAACTTTTTGGCTAGTTTTTGGTGGGTGTGGTAGTGCAATTTTTGCATCACAAATAGCACCTGCAGACAATGGGCAATTAGGAATCTTACTCGTTGGGGTAGCTTTGGCCTTTGGTTTGACTGTTTTGACTATGGCATATGCCGTTGGGCATATTTCCGGAGGGCATTTTAATCCTGCAGTGACTTTGGGATTGGTATCAGGAGGAAGACATAGCGCAAAAGAAGCAGTTCCTTATATTGCTGCACAGTGTTTAGGGGCTATTGTAGCAGCTTCTGCTTTGTGTTTTATAAATGGAGGAACAGGCGATGGTCCTGGAGCATTTGCCACGAACTTCTACGAACATGCTGTTTATTTTGGTAAAGGCTATGGTATGTGGCAAGCGTTTTTGGCAGAGTTTTTATTGACAATGTTTTTCTTGATTATTATCATGGGAGCTACTGACAAATGGGCGAATGGTAAATTTGCAGGAATAGCAATTGGTTTGGCTTTGACTTTAATTCACTTGATTTCTATTCCAATTACAAATACATCGGTTAATCCGGCTCGTTCACTTTCTCAAGCGGTTTTTGTAGGGGGAGAAGCCATGACACAGCTTTGGTTGTTTTGGGTAGCGCCAATTGCAGGAGCAATTGTTGGTGGGGTGATTTACAATACACTATTGCAAAGAAAAGGAGAGGAAAGTTTAGGGACTTAATTGACTATTTCAATAAATCTTTTAGGGATTTTTCTAAATTTTCAAACTGAAAATTAAACCCTGATTGCACAATCTTATTTGGTGAAATTGTACTTCCATTTAAAAGAATAGAAGACATTTCACCAAATATTATTTTAAGGAAAACGGTAGGGATATTGGGTAAAAGTACTTTTTTGCCTAAACAATCAGCCAAGGTTTGTGTGAATTGTTGGTTATTTACAACATGAGGAGAAACAGCATTGAAAGCACCTTCCAATTGAGGATTTTCTAGAAGAAAGATATATAAATTTACTAAATCATCTAAATGAATCCAAGGCAGTATTTGTTTTCCACTTCCCTGTGGTGAGGCTAAGTTTAACTTAAATATAGGGAGTAATTTCCCCATCATACCTCTTTTTGCTGAAAGAACAGCAGCGGTTCTTACAGAGCAAACACGTGAATTTAATTTGTGGAAACGATAAGCGCTATTTTCTAAATCATAACATAAGTTACCTAAAAAATCATCTGAATGAGAATCCTTTTCTGTATATATTTTTTGAGTAGTTTCTGAACCATAATAGTTGACACCAGAGGCGGTGATGAAAGTTTTAATCTGTGCGTTGTTTTCCTTGACCTTTTCAAATAGTAGATTTACTGTATTTACTCGGCTGTCATAAAGCTCTTTTTTGTATCGATTTGTCCATCTTTTAGAAATAGTAGCTCCTGCCAAATGAATGATTGTGTCAAGATTTTCAAATACTTTTTTATCAATATAATTATCCGTAGGAGACCAAATATAATCCCCTTTTCTAGGACTTCTAGAAAGTAGGCGTACTTCATAGTTTTTTGCAACCAAATTCTCCTTTAGACGAGTGCCGATAAGACCACTTGCTCCTGTAATTAAAACTGTATTCATCAAAATTGATTAACTTCGTTTTTTACAAAGTTAAATGAAATGGGGTTTGGTGGAAAACTGATTTTTCCAAAAATGGAAAAATCCAAAGAAAATCAGCTTAAAGAGAAAATTTTCAGTATAATATTTGAGGCAGATACTTTTTACGGAAAGTTATTTGACATCATTCTATTGATTGTAATTCTACTTAGTGTAGGGTTAGTTATGTTGGAGTCTGTACCGGCAATAAATGCTCGGTACCATGACTTGTTGGTTGTGTTGGAGTGGATGGTTACAGCACTTTTTACGATTGAATATGCTTTGCGTTTATATTGTGTTCGTCGTCCTTGGCGTTACTTTTTTAGTTTTTATGGTGTTATTGATTTGTTGAGTATTTTACCGACTTATTTGGGAATAATTTATCCATCAACGAAATACTTATCCAGTATTCGAATCCTTCGATTGTTTAGAATTTTTAGAATTTTTGGGCTTACTTCATTTATGCGGGGAGGAAATACAATTTTACTTGCACTTAGAAATAGCCGAGCCAAAATCATTGTTTTCTTGTCGTTTATTCTATTAATTGTTGTAGTAATTGGCTCAATTATGTATGTGGTAGAAGGAAGTCATCCGGAGTCAGGCTTTACAAGTATTCCTATTGGGATTTATTGGTCAATTGTGACACTTACGACTGTTGGGTATGGAGATATAGCACCGGTAACGGCTTTTGGGAAATTTTTGGCATCAGTCGTTATGATTATAGGTTATGGAGTGATTGCGGTTCCTACCGGAATTGTTTCTGCTGAAGCATTTAAAGTGAATAAATCAGACCCACCAACCAATACACAGGTTTGTCAACATTGCCACGATTCTAGGCATGCAGATGGGGCAAAATACTGTAAGAATTGTGGGTATAAATTAAAAAATCCCCACCAATAGTGGCAGGGAGTATAATTTTTTAAATAAAATTTCTTATTTATTCGGCAGTTTCTTCTCCGGTTGTTGGTGTTACAGTTGCTGGAGCATCAGGTGTTGGTGCTGTTTGTTCAGGTAATTCAGTTGGAATGCTATCAACAGTTGTTGTGCTAGTAGGATTTACTATCAAAACATTTGCTGTAACAATTAGGATTATGATAATTCCTGCCAAAGTCCAAGTTGCCTTATCCAAAAACTCATTGGTTCTTTGAACACCAAACATTTGTCCACCACCGGAACCACCAAAAGTTGAGGAAAGTCCTCCTCCTTTCGGGTTTTGAGAAAGAATTACCAAAGTGATAATTACACAAACGGCGATAATTACAATCATCAGGAATTTAAATGTCAGCATTATGCGTTAATTTTTTTGAAATTAGTTTGCAAAGAAACTAAATTTTTATAAAAAAGTCAAAATAATCGTAAGTGAATTGTGTCAAATGTTTATCTAGAGTCACGTATGCCCTCTATCTCTTGAATTTTTTCAGTAAATTCTTCACTTTTATCAGGGTATTTCAAAGCTAAAATTCGATAAGCACGAACAGCTTTATCATATTTTTTTTGTTCGGTATAAATTTGTGCTAAGGTTTCGGTCATCAAATCCGAATATTCTTTTGTTGTACTATTTTGTAAAAGTGAAGGAGTTGTTTCTTGTAGTTTCCCAATGGGTGAAATTTTGGGTGATTTTTCTATAAACTCATCTATAAGTTGAAATTTTATATCTTTTTCAGTTGGTGTCGATTTGTTTTTTACATCTTGTGTTTTGGATAAATGTAACCATTCAGAAAATGTAAATTCAGAAAGAGAAGTGTCTATTTCTTGCCCACCTTCTGTTTTTTCAGAATCTAGATTATTTTCAGATGATATTTGTACAGACGCTACTGATGTTTCTTCTACCGATGGTACTACCTCGGGTTCCGTTAAAGTTTGGATATTTTCCTGTTGAACATGAACTTTATCCATTGAATTTTCACTTGATTCTAACTTTTCTTTTTGTAAATAATGATAAAGTGCAACTCTGCTAGGACAGTGGATGCTTACCTTTTTCAGCTCTTCACCAAATGAAGTATGATTGTGCTCTTTGAGTCCGAACAGTAAAAGCGTACGAAGTGTCGAAAAATAAGGGTATTTATCAATTTCGTCTTGTAATATAGCTACATCTTCAAGTCCAACTTCAAATGGATGTTTTATAAGGTGTTGAATTCGAGTATTCATTTCTTCTTTTCAAATTTAAATTTACCAATCCATTGCAATCGCATTGAATATTTGTTCGGTCAGTTGTTCTATGATACTATCTAGTAATGCTCCTTCAGCTTGTTGAAGGGTTTGAGTAGATTCAAAATCTTCGTATGCCGAAAAAGATTTATCAAAACTTTTGGTTTCATCTTTTGTGTTTTGGTAACGAACCCTTACTGATACAGTTAA
The DNA here is from genome assembly GCA_047972025.1 of Moheibacter sp. GTDB lineage: Bacteria > Bacteroidota > Bacteroidia > Flavobacteriales > Weeksellaceae > Moheibacter. Next base: position 37,458 of record JBKEAG010000095.1, on the reverse strand, counting down.
GCGGTTTTTCCCAGCAATTTCATTTGCCTGAATGGCTACGGATGATTGTTGGTAACCTGTAATTTCTCCATCAATTAGAAGATCGGCATTGTCATCTGTTGTGAGGGATAATTTTGTTCGTTGATTGAAAATATCTTGGACAGCATTGGTAAACTGTTGACTTAAATTAGGATTCTGATAAGGTGCAAAATTTGGGAAAGTTGCAATTTTTATTGTTTGCCAATTCGGATCTATGGACGAACCTGAAAGTGTATAACAATTCATGGCTGAAAGACAAACACCTGCAAAAAGAAAAATCTTAATCAACTTATTCATCTGGCGAAGATAAGGTAGTTTAACTCAAAAAAAAAGAGTCAGTTTCTGAAAACAAACTCTTTCTACTTTTTCTTATTCTAAATCATATTGTTTAATCTTTCGGTACAAAGTTCGTTCAGAAATGCCTAATTCATCTGCAGCAGAGCGTCTTTTTCCTTTGTACTTTTCCAGTGCCTTTTGAATCATTTCTTTTTCCTTGTCTTGTAAGGAAAGTGATTCTGTGTTCTCACTCACTTCTTCATAATAATGATCATCATAATCATAATTTTGAACAATTGAGGTAGGAATTTCAGTTTTTGGAAGTAATTTCATCGCAGTAAAATCCGATTCGGCAGTATTGCTTTCACGAATTACTCGTTGTAATACGTCTTGGTTTCCGGAAGAAATATTTTCTTTGTTGTGAATCATATCCAATGTTAAAGAGCGTAAATCGTTTAAGTCTTGTTTCATTTCCAAAAGAAATTTGAACAAGATTTCTCTTTCAAGATGGTCATTGGAAGATGAACTGTCACCGGACTTTACCAGTACAGGAAGATTATTTTGAAGAGGCAAATAGTACTTTATCTTTTCTAGACCGACCTCTCTATCTTTTTCTACAACAGAAATTTCTTCTGCGAAATTTCGTAATTGTCGTATGTTTCCAGGCCAAGTGTAGTTGACTAAATACTGAATAGCGTCTTGCGAAAGTTCCAAAGGTGGCATTCGGTATTTTGTAGCAAAATCGGCAGCAAATTTTCTAAACAAAAGCGGTATGTCATTTTTTCGATTTCGTAGTGCCGGCATATCAATTTGAACGGTGTTTAACCGATAGTACAAATCCTCACGAAATTTTCCTTTTTCTATTGCTTCCATCATATTTACATTGGTGGCAGCAACAATTCTCACATTAGTTTTTTGAATTTCAGAAGACCCAACTTTTAGAAATTCACCACTTTCCAAAACGCGAAGTAAACGAACTTGCGTTGGCAATGGAAGTTCACCAACTTCATCTAAAAAGATGGTTCCTTTGTCAGCAACTTCAAAGTATCCTTTTCTTGTGGTATTTGCACCTGTAAAAGCTCCTTTTTCATGTCCGAAAAGCTCAGAGTCAATCGTTCCTTCTGGAATTGCACCACAGTTGACGGCTATATAGTTGTTGTGTTTTCTTGCAGATTGCGAATGGATGATTTTTGGGATGAACTCTTTTCCTACTCCACTTTCTCCACTTACCAATACGGAAATATCGGTTGGTGCTACTTGGATTGCTTTTTCCAAGGCACGATTTAGCCCAGAGTCATTTCCTATGATAGCAAATCGTTGTTTTATCGTTTGTAAGTTATCCATTTTAATGTAATCGTTAAAAGTTTCAGGTTTTTCTAAGAGTTGTTTCTATTTGGATATGAAATTCTATATTTTTCAAATCAAAAATAGTTGTTACAACTTCAAATTTGAAACTTAAATTGAATCGGTTATCATCTCACCCAATAATGTTGCCGAAGTACAATCATTGGCTTTTACCATGACAAAATCGCCGACTTTGGTTCCCTCTACTTTTGGAAAAACCATAACGGCATTTTGAGAAATTCTTCCGTACCAGAAATTATCGTCTTTTTTGCTGTTGCCTTCAATCAAAACTTCATGAATTCCCCCCACATATGCGTCCATTCGTTCTTTGGAGTGGGTTTGCTGTAAGTTGATGATTTCCTGAAGTCGTCGTTTTTTAATTTCATCTGGAACGTCGTCTGCCATTTTTTTATGGGCAGGTGTTCCAGGTCTTTCCGAATAGGCAAACATATATCCGAAATCGTACTTTACGAACTCCATCATGCTGATGGTGTCTTGGTGTTCTTCTTCAGTTTCTCCACAGAACCCTGCGATTATATCATGTGACAATGCACATTCCGGGACTATTTCACGAATTTTATTAATTAATTCGAAGTATTCTTCTCGGGTATGTTGTCGATTCATCCGTTCCAATACACTTGTGCTTCCGGACTGAACCGGTAAGTGGATATACTTGCAAATATTGTCATATTTTGCCATGGTACGCAATACGTTTTCGCGCATATCTTGCGGGTTGGATGTAGAAAACCGAATGCGCATTTTGGGTGTGGATTCAGCAACCAAGCTAAGTAATTGAGCAAAATCTACGGCTGTTGCTTTTTGCATATCAGTTGCGTTCTTGAAATCTTTTTTCAATCCACCACCAAACCATAAATAAGAATCTACATTTTGTCCGAGTAGTGTAACTTCTTTATACCCTTCTTTCCAGAGGTTTTTACATTCTTCAACTATAGAATGTGGGTCACGGCTTCGCTCACGACCACGTGTAAAAGGCACTACGCAAAAGGTACACATATTGTCACAACCACGTGTTATGGTAACAAATGCAGTAACACCGTTTCCTCCAAGACGTACAGGGCTTAAATCGGCATAGGTTTCGTCTTTGGAAAGAATTACATTGATGGCCTGCCTTCCGTCATCAACATCTTCTAAAAGATTTGGTAGATCTCTGTAAGCATCAGGACCAACGACTAAATCAACAATCTTTTCTTCTTCTAAAAATTTAGATTTTAAACGTTCAGCCATACAGCCCAAAACACCAACCTTCATAGCCGGATTTGTTTTTTTTAATGCGTTGAACTCCGTCAATCGTTTACGAACGGTTTGCTCTGCTTTCTCACGAATGGAACAGGTATTGACCAAAATTAAATCGGCCTCTTCCATTTTGTTTGTTGTATTGTATCCATTTTCAGAAAGTATAGATGCGACAATTTCTGAATCTGAAAAATTCATTTGACATCCGTAACTTTCCAAAAATAATTTTTTTGAATTTAATTTCTTATCCTTTAAAACGACAGACTCACCCTGTCTTTCTTCTTTTATTTCTTTAATCTCTGTTGACATTTTTTCAATAAATCAAATAGTTTGCAAAATTATAAAAAATAACTGACAATATGACAGTGAAATAAGTCTTTGCATATCTTTAACTTTTATATAATTTTGATACCTAAACCTTAATTACTATGAATTCAAAACAAAATGAATTGTTGAATAAAAATTATGACTTAAAATACAGTGTTGTTTTTAATGATGCTTGGAGTCTTTTTACAAGGATGCTTGGAATAGGAGTTCTTACTGTAGCTCTTTATGGGATAGCATCATGGATAGTCGGATACTTTATTCAAACCATAACAAAGTTTAATGCTACATACAATGAGTTTCTAATGGATATTCAAGGAATGGAAGACCCAAATGCACTGATGTATAAATTACAAGATTTTTATACAGAAAATAGAGTTCAATAATTTTAACAAATTTAGGGACTGAATTTATTATGTTATTAGCCTTTCCATTGGCGGGTGGCTTTATGTTAGTTTGTCGGGAGATGGACAGAGAGGGAGTAGCAAATATTGGGACATTATTTCTAGGATTTAAATCAGAGTATTGGGGGAGATTGATGACACTTGCTGTGATTTATTTCTTTGCTTCAAATGTTGCAACTGCTTTATTTTTGATTCCCGGTATTTACATTTGGGTAGCAGCAGTTATAGCTTGTCCACTCGTGATGTTTAATAAGATGAATGGATTAGAAGCATTTACCACAAGTATAAAAATGGTAAATAAAAAATGGTTTACTGTTTTTCAAATTTTACTAGTAGCTTCTTTAATAGGACTAGCAGGATATTTATTATGTTTTGTGGGGCGGGTAGTATCCTATCCGTTTGTGTTGGTGACAGTTTATACACTTTATAAATACATCGTAGGATTTCAAGAAGATGAGATTTCTGAGATAGGCGAAAATTAATGTTTTTGGTAGCTTACAAAATTTGTTTCTATTTTTGCGAAAAATTAACAAATGTCCAAGAACCTTGTAATCGTTGAGTCACCGGCAAAAGCAAAAACTATTCAGAAGTACTTGGGAGATGATTTTACAGTGGCTTCAAGTTTCGGTCATATTGTAGATCTTCCTAAAAAAGGGATGGGGATTGAAATTGATAATAACTTTAAACCTATCTATGAAGTTTCTGCTGATAAAAAGGAAGTAGTAAAAAAATTAAAAGAACTTTCCAAAAAAGCAGAAATTGTTTGGTTAGCTTCCGATGAAGACCGTGAGGGAGAGGCAATTGCATGGCATTTGTACAATGTTTTGGGGTTAAGTAAAAAGCCAACACATAGAATTGTATTTAATGAAATTACAAAAAAAGCAATTCAAAATGCAGTTGAGCGTCCACGTCAGATAGATGAGAATTTAGTTGATGCACAGCAGGCGAGAAGAATTTTAGATAGACTTGTTGGTTTCGAAGTTTCGCCTATTTTATGGAAAAAAATAAAGCCGGGACTTTCTGCCGGACGTGTACAGTCGGTAGCAGTTCGTTTGATTGTGGAGCGAGAAAAAGAAATCCAAAATTTCAAACCAGTAGTATCTTTTCGTTTTATAGCTCAGTTTGGAACAAAAAATAACCATAGCTTTAAAGCAGTTCTTACAAAAGAGTTCAAGAGTTATGAAGAGGCAAAATCATTTATTGAATCTTGTATAAACGCAGAGTTTAAAGTAAAAAATTTACAGAAAAAACCAGGAAAGCGTTCGCCTTCAGCACCTTTTACAACATCAACTTTGCAACAGGAAGCATCGTTAAAGTTAGGTTTTCCAGTATCTAGAACTATGCGTGTTGCCCAACAATTGTATGAATCAGGATTGATTACATATATGAGAACCGATAGCGTAAATCTTTCCCAAGAAGCTATTGCAGGTGCAGAAAGAACAATCCTTTCAGAATTTGGAGAAAAATATAGCTCTCCCAAAAATTATACAACAAAAAACAAAGCGGCACAGGAAGCACACGAAGCAATTCGTCCTACAAATTTTGAAGTGAAGTCTGCCGGAGCAGATGATGGACAAAGAAGGTTGTATGATTTGATTTGGAAACGAACAATTGCAAGCCAAATGGCTCAGGCAGAATTAGAACGAACTGTAATAGATATTGAGAATAATCAAAATAAAGAAATTTTTCAAGCAAAGGGAGAAATTATAGTATTTGATGGTTTTCTAAAAATTTATCAAGATACTGATGCAAATGATGAAGCAATAGAAAGTGATAAAGCGCTATTACCAGATGTTTCAGTTAGTGAAAAATTAGTAGCAGAGAATATTTTTGGAACACAAAAATTCACGAAGCATCCACCTCGTTATACAGAAGCCTCTTTAGTGAAAAAATTAGAAGAGTTAAACATAGGAAGACCATCAACCTATGCACCGACTATTTCTACAATTCAGAATAGAGAATATGTAGTAGTTGGACATTTAGATGGCGAACAGAGAGAATTGCAGACTGTTGAACTCAAAGGGGGTAAACTAACAGAAAGACGAGAAATAGAAACTTTTGGGGCGGATCGTAGAAAGTTGATGCCAACCGACATTGGAATTGTAGTGAATGATTTTTTAGTAGATTATTTCAAAGCCATTCTCGACTATGATTTTACAGCGAAAGTAGAAGAGAGTTTTGACTCCATTGCAGAAGGTAAAGAAGAATGGACAGAAATGATTAATGGTTTTTACGGAAAATTCCACTCCAATGTAGAAAAGGTTGAAGAGACAGCTGAACGTGCCACCGGAGAGCGAGAATTAGGAACAGACCCAAAATCAGGGAAACCGGTTTTTGCAAAAATTGGAAGATTTGGACCGATGATTCAAATAGGAGAAGTGGATGATGAAGAAAAGCCAAAATTTGCCAGTTTACTAAATACGCAATCTATACATAACATTACACTTGACGAGGCTTTAACATTATTTGATTTACCAAAAACATTAGGTGAATACAAAGGAGAAACTGTAGAAGTAAATGTAGGTCGATTTGGTCCCTATGTGAAATACAAAGATATGTTTGTCTCTCTACCAAAAGGAGAGGACGTGATGGATGTGACGTTGGAACAAGCCCAAGAATTGATAGAACAAAAAGTAAAAGCAGATGCACCTATCGGAAGCTATCAAGGAAAAGATATTACAAAAGGAAAAGGACGGTTTGGTCCTTATATCAAATGGAATGATTTATTTATAAATGTCAATAAAAAATATGATTTTGATAATCTTTCGCAAGATGATTTGGAAGAGTTAATAGAAGCGAAACTAAAAAAAGAAGCAGAAAAAGTTGTTCAAAACTGGGAAGAAGAAGGAATTCGAATAGAGAAAGCACGTTGGGGAAGACATAATATCATAAAAGGAAAAATCAAAATTGAACTTTTAAAAGATGTAGATGTTACAAAACTAAAATTAGAGGATGTCAAAAAACTAATTGAAAGTAAAACTCCGGCTAAGAAATCTGCAAAAAAGACAACCAAAAAAACAACTAAGAAAAAATAATGCTAAACGAATTTCTAACAAGTGTATCTGGAGAACTTCAAAATTTCGCTTCAGAATTAGACATCTTTAGCATAGGGAACTCCATTCGGTTTCATTCAGATGTTGAAGAAGGAGCGATTGTTTTATTAGGAGTAAAAGAAACTAGAAGAGCAGTAGAAAGTCACAACATAGACTTAGAGTTTGATGCAATCCGAAAGAACTTTTACCAATTAAAAAAAGGCAATTGGCAATCTACCATTTATGATTTAGGGGATTTGTCTGCGGGAGCAACTCGTGAAGATACCTACTTTGCATTTCTGAAAATACAAGAAGAATTACTAAAAAAGAAATGTATTATTATCACAATGGGAGGTACACCTGATTTATCATATAGTCAATTTCGAGCATTTGATTCTATTCAGCCCCATGTAAATTTAACCTGTATAGACAACCGATTTCGATTAGGGAATGATGCAAAAGAATTATCAGCTGACAACTATTTAAGTAAAATCATAACACAAGAACCCCATTCGTTATTTGAATACGTACACTTAGGATATCAAACCTATTTTGTAGCACAAGAAGAATTGGACTTGATGGAACAGTTGAATTTTGATGTAAAAAGATTGGGAAAATTGACAGAGTTTATCACAGAAGCAGAACCAGAGTTGAGAAATTCAAATATGGTAGTTCTCAATTTAGACTCAATCCAATCCTCTGACTTTAAATCTACAGTAGAGCCTTCTCCAAATGGATTTAGTTCAAGAGAGATTTGTGCATTAGCAAGATACACAGGTATAAACAATAAAGTACAATCCTTTAGCGTTTATAATTACAAAGTGAAAAACATTCCATCAGATGAAATGCTGATTGCAGAAATACTGTGGTATTTTATAGAAGGTAAAAATCATACTCCCAAAAAATTAAACTTTGATGATAACTCTACTTTTGAAACGTACTTTGTACAAATGCAAGAACAAGATTTAGTATTTTACTATGACGTGAAAGCAGAACAATGGTGGCTAAAAATAGGAGATACCACATCAGAGCCAAATGAAAAGGAAATAATTTCCTGTTCAGAAAGAGATTATAAAAGAGCACTGAAAGGGAAAATACCAGAGAGATGGTGGAAATCGTATAAAAAATTATACTAAGAACAATAAACAAGTAAAATACCCGTTTAGCTAATTGCTGAACAAAATAATATTTTGGAGAATCGTAAAATTATAATAGATTTACACGCTTAAAAAAATGAGGATGAATAAAGCATTGGTAGCAGTTATCATTTTATCCCTTACTTTTTCGTCATGTAAGATGTTGAAAAAAGGAAGAAACGGTGGTAAGGACGATGGTCAAATCGTTGGAGAAAAGTCATCAACATGGACACCGCAACGCCCAAAAGGGATGGTGCCAATTCCAAGTGGTTCATTTGTATTAGGACAAACGGACTATGACTTTACTTTTGACAACTATGCACCGGTAAGAACAGTGTCAGTTTCCGGTTTTTATATGGATGATGCCGAAACAACAAATTCTGAGTACCGAGTATTTGTTGACTATGTACGTGATTCAATTGCCCGTACTATGTTGGCAGAGAAAGCAGCACAATTAGGTTTTGACCCAACGACACCAAATAGTGGAGATGCGGATGGTATTGCCGCCTACAAATATGTTTCCGGTGGTGAGGATGGAGATCCAACACCGTGGGATGAATATGTTGCTTCGAAGGCTACAGGGAGAGAAGGAGATTATGCAATAGATCAACAAAAACTAAATTGGGATGTAGATTTATATTGGGATAAATATGAATATCCGGATATTGATTATGCTGAAACAATAGATGAACTTTATTACTCGCCGGAAGAACGATTTAACAATGAACGTTTGATAGATGTTCGAAAATTGAAATTTAAATATGTTTGGGTGGATCAAGAAGGAGCTGCAAGAGAAGGAAATAATACAAATTTATTTCGAGTTGATTTTCGCCATGAAGAAGAAGTATCTGTCTACCCAGACACTACAGTTTGGGTGCGAGACTTTAATTATTCGCATAACGACCCAATGCATGAAAATTATTTTTGGCATGATGCTTATGCTGATTATCCGGTAGTAGGAGTTTCATGGGATCAAGCTATGGCATTCTGTGCATACAAAACAAAAAAACACAATGACTATTTATCCTCAAAAAAGAAAAAAAGAGGAGCCTCTACTAAGGTAATTGATTATAGATTACCAACAGAGATAGAGTGGGAGTATGCGGCTCGTGGAGGACTACAAGATGCTCCATATCCTTGGGGAGGTCCATATTTGACTGATGATAGAGGATGTTATTTAGCAAATTTTAAACCAAAGCGTGGTGATTATATTGAAGATCAAGGGAAAGGATACATGTATACAGGACCTGTAAAAACTTTTCACGCAAATGGATACGGATTATATGATATGGCAGGAAATGTTGCCGAATGGACAAGCTCGGCTTATGATAAAGCATTTTATCAAATGACATCATCCCTTAATCCTACTATTTCTAGAGAAAGAAGTGAGAGTAAAGCTGTAAGAGGAGGTTCTTGGAAAGATATAGGCTACTTATTAATGGTGAGTGCACGGGATTGGGAAAATTCAGACTCAGCACGCAGTTACATCGGATTCCGTACAGTTCAGGCATTTCCTGAAGGATCCAAAATAAAATTCAGAAAGAAACGATAAAAATAAAGGAAACGTTAATAATCTTTAATTAATAAAAAAATCAATTTAAAATTATGGCAGCAAAAGCAAAAAGAAAGGACATCATTCTAAACATGGTTTATAGTTTAGGTGCAGCAGTTGTAATTATAGGAGCCTTATGTAAAATTAATCACTACTCACCACTAGGTATTGATGGGTCTTTGATTTTAGCATTTGGACTAATTGTAGAGGCGATTATATTTGTCGTATTTGCATTTGACCCACCTGCTGGGGAATACAATTGGGAAAAAGCATATCCTGAGTTGACAGATGGAACACCTGTTGCAAGAAAAGCTGCTAAAATTGTAGATGATACGGATAGTATGTCTCTTTCACAGAAGTTAGATAAAATGTTGAGTGATGCTAAACTAGATGTATCCTTGATGGAACGTTTGCGTTCAGGAATAGAAAACTTTGGTTCTTCAGTGAACGAAATTAACAAAACAACTAGTGCTGCGGCAGCAACTCAGCAATATGGAGATCAGTTAGCATTAGCAGCAAACCATATGGAGTCACTAAATGCACTTTACCAAGTTCAATTGGAAAGTGGACAAAAACAAGTAGAATTAAATAAAAAATTCATTGATGAAATGGAAGCCTCTGCAGGAGGTTCTCAGAAATTCCAACAAGAAATGGAAGCATTGACAGCAAGTATCAACAGCCTAAATAAAGTGTATGGAGGTATGTTGTCTGCAATGAAAGGAAGTTAATCATAAACGGATTAAGATTAACAATTAAGTTTTATGTTTAACATTCTATTTATTAAATAAAAATGGCACAAGGCAAACAGTCACCACGTCAGAAGATGATCAACTTGATGTATCTAGTCTTCATTGCAATGATGGCAATGCAGGTAGATCGTCAAGTATTGAGGTCTTTTGAAGGTATAACCGTTACCCTAAACGAATCTTCAGGGTTAACGAATGAAAATAATTCAACTTTTTACAATCAAATTGCTATGAAAGTTAAGGATGATGCAGATTATGCACCAATTCAGACAAAAGCAACAGAAGTAAAAGCACAAGCAGATAAGGCTTATAGTCTTATAGAAGAGTTGAAGACAAAAGTCATGCATGAAATGGAGTATACTCTTCCTTCGCTAGGAGCTACGGATGAGGAAGAAACAAACTACGCTTCATTATCTAATGTTGATGTAATTACCAATATGTTGTTTAATGGTGAAGAACAAGCGAAACCGGAAGCTCAGCAGCTAAAAGGAGCTATTGACGACTATCGTACTTTTTTGGGAACCGCTTATGCAACTTCCGATAGAGATAAAGGACGAGTTGAGAAGATATTTAGCACTTCTGATATAGGGAGAAAAACATGGTTGTATGATAAATTCTATGGACAACCAATGGTTGCCGGTTTGGCAAATTTAACCAAAATACAAGCTGATATTCGTACAGAAGAAGGCAACTTGGTAAGAACTTTATTGTCAAATAAACTACAAGAAAAAATAGAACTTAATGCCTTTAAGGGAATTGTATTAGCCCCTGGAATTGTGAAACAAGGAACAAAAGTTCCTGTTACTGTTGCGCTGGGTGCATATGATAACAATGTTAAAGGTGTTGCAAATTTAAATGTAGGAACCGTTCAAATCAATGGCGGAACCGGAACATTTGACTTAAATACTTCCGGAACTGGAACTAAGACAATTACGGGTAGTATTTCATTCAATGGAAAACAATACCCAATTGACCCTGTGACCTATACAGTAGTATCAGAGACTATAACAGAAACACCTAGTGGAGCAGTTATCTCAGCAGATAAAATGAATGTAGTGTACCGTGGATTAGACAACCCTATTTCAGCAACAGTTAATGGTGCAGACGGAGCTGTTTCGTTAACTTCGTCAGGAGGAGGTACATTAAGTAGATCAGGCTCAGGATGGAGTTTCAAACCTTCATCAGGAAGTGGAACAGTAATCTTTACGGCATCAGCAAAAACTTCTTCTGGAAAAACAGTTTCCGGTAAAAAAGAGTTTCGTATCAAACCAGTACCACCGGCAAGAGCACATATTGCAAATAAGACAAGTTTACAAATTCCAGCAAATGGGTTAGCGAATCAAACTGTACGGGTTGATTGGCCGGATTTCTTGTTTGATGTAAAAGGAAATGTAACTTCATTCAAAGTGAAAGTTCCAGGACAGCCAACAGCAGCAGTTAGTGGAAGTAAAATGAGTGGTGCAGCCGGAGCATTATCAAAAGCCAAAAAAGGAGATGTTGTAGGTATATTTGATATTAAATATACAGGAACTGGTGGAATTTCTGGAGAAGCATCATCAGTAACAATTGAAGTAAGATAAAAATAAATAAATAAATTATTATGAAGTGTCTTTTTTTCGGATTAATGAGTATGGTAACTACACTGAGTTTTGCTCAGAGTGTTTTGAACTCTATGTCTCCCGAAGAGTTACGAGAGCAAAGAGCTGACAAAACAAAAGTTACTGAAGCAGGAGATACTATAAGTACAAAAGCAGATCCTCTAGCGTATGGATATGTTGAAGAAAAAGATGTGATTTGGTCTAAAATAGTATGGGAAGTAATCGACATGAATGAGCGACTCAATCAGCCTTATTACCGTTCATCAGACGGTTTATTGACTGAGTCTGCATCTTTATACGATGCCTTGGTTAGTGGAGTACGTTCTGGTGATATTGAGCAGATTTATGATGACGAGTATTTTACAACCAAAATGACATATAACCAAATTGTAGCAAGAACTGCAAAGCAAGATACACAGCAGTATTACTATGATATGATTGATGCCGGAGAAGAACCGGATGAAGCATTGATTTTTAACTTTGAAATCAATTCTACTGATATCAAAATGATTAAGACCAAAGGAATGTGGTATATAGACCGTCGTTTAGGAGAGTTAAAATACCGTCTATTGGGGTTATGTATCATGGGACCTGATGCACAAGCATTAGGGACAGAATTTGATGATGGACAGTTCGTAGAATTATTTTGGATTTGGTATCCGGACGCGCGTAAAGTATTGAGTAATTACACTGTGTTTAACCCAAATAACTCATCATCTAGTGTAACTTTTGATGATTTGCTTAATGCGAGACGTTTCTCATCGGTTATATACAAGGCACAGACTATGTATGGTATTACACCAATAGAGGACTATATTCCAAAAAACTCGAAAGGTCAGTTAGAAGAAAGTGATCGAATTAGAGAGAGCATTCTTCAATCAGAAGCAGATATGTGGAGCTATTAAATTAGCTTAAAATAAGAAAAAACTCTGTCATTTGGCAGAGTTTTTTTATGGAATAAAGGCTATTCTAAAAAATCATCTACAGATAATGAGTTCTAAATTGATAAAAGGGCAAGGTGCAATTCAGAATATTCATAATCAATATGAACAAAGTGCGTATGTCCAAACGATTTATGAAGACGAAATAGAGGAAACAGTTCAGAAGACAGAATATACAGAAGTTTTTCCAAAAACAATTTTGAATGATGTTCGTGGAAAAAATGTGCCAATAGACTATTCGTTAAACCCTTATCAAGGCTGTGAACATGGATGTGCTTATTGTTATGCAAGATCTACGCATGAATATTGGGGGTACAGTGCCGGAATTGATTTTGAACGGAAAATCATGGTGAAAAAAAATGCGCACCAACTTTTAGAGAAACAATTTCAAAAGAAGAATTATAAAGCACATCCATTCATACTTTCAGGCAATACAGATTGTTATCAGCCCATAGAAAGGAAATTGAAAATAACACATCAGATTTTACAACTTTGTCTAGATTATAGGCATCCGGTAGGAATCATTACCAAAAATGCACTTATTTTACGAGATTTAGATATACTGAAACGACTTGCAGATAAAAATTTAGTCAATGTTGCCATCAGCATTCCCACCATCAATGAATCTTTGAGAAAAAAATTAGAACCTAGAACTTCTACTGTACAGAATAAATTAAAAACGATTAAAATACTTTCTGAGAACAATATTCCTGTAAAGGCAATGGTTGCTCCAATTATTCCTGCACTAAATAGTGATGAAATTTTAAATCTACTAAAAGCAGTATCAAAACAAGGAGCAATTGATTTTGGTTATACTCTGGTTCGTTTAAATGGTACGGTTGAAATTGTTTTTAAAGATTGGTTACAAGAAAACTTTCCAGATAGAGCTGAAAAAGTGCTAAATCAAATTACTTCTTTGTACGCAGATGAAAGGAATGTAGCCGATATAATACACCAGATATTTAAAATTGGACAAAAAAAGTATTTTCAAGATAAACCCAAACGTGAAAAATTAGCTACACATCTTTTTAATGGTAAAAAAGGAGATCAACTTTCTTTGTTTTAATTGATTTTTATAATTGTATATAGTCAACAATTTCAATGTCAAATCCACCCAAAGGTTGGTTATAAGGGTTTCGAGTAATTAGGTTCATCTTTTTTATACCTAAATCTTTTATAATTTGTGCTCCTATACCATAATCTTTCATATCGTTAGGGATAATTCCGGTTTCAGATTTTCCTTCAACAAATTGTTTGAACTTATTTAATTTACCCATCAAAATATCAGAATCAGAAACATTATTAATAAAAATGATAGCTCCTTTTCCCAATTGATTAATGATTTTACTGATGGCTTCTAATTGTGGCTTTTCACCAAATTCAAGAGCAGAAAACAAATCATAGTAGCTGTTGGAAGAAATGACCCGCAAAGGAATAGTCTCATCACTTGTCCAATTTCCTTTTTTCAGCACAAAGTGAATTTGATTATTGGTAGTTTGTTTATAACTGATTAATTGATAATCACCAAAGGCAGTTTTTACAGGAAATTCCTCATCTCTTATGACCAAAGAATCATGCTGTAATCTATAAGCAATCAAATCTTGAATAGAAATTATTTTTAAATCAAATTTTTTCGCAATTTCTATCAGTTGAGGCAGACGAGCCATTGTCCCGTCTTCATTTAGGATTTCAACCAATATTCCGGCGGGTTGCAATCCCGCTAATCGAGCCAAATCAACAGCAGCTTCTGTGTGTCCGGCTCTCCTCAATACACCACCATTTTTTGCTTGTAAGGGAAATATATGTCCCGGGCGACCTAAATCTTCAGGTTTTGTACTAGGGTCAATTAAGGAATAAATGGTATTTGAACGGTCTTGGGCAGAAATTCCTGTTGTATTGCCTTTTCCTTTATAGTCAACAGAAACTGTAAATTGAGTTTCATGTAAGACGGTATTATTGGTTACCATCAGGTGTAAATCCAACTCTCTACATCTATCAATGGTTAAGGGGGCACAAATCAAACCACGGCCGTGAGTGGCCATGAAGTTGATCATTTCGGGAGTGACCATTTCTGCTGCTGCGATAAAATCACCTTCATTTTCACGGTCTTCATCATCTACTACTATGATGACTTTTCCACTTTTTATTTCAGCAAGTGCCTCGTTTATTGTGTTTAATTTTATATGTTCAATTGTTTTTTCCATCATTGATAGCGTGTGTGTTCTGTATTCTTTTGTTTTCTAAATTTTGAGAAAAATTTTAGTATAGGGTCTATGTAATTTCCAATGTTCAGTAATCCTGAATCACTATTGGCTTTATAAAGTAGCCATAGAGCAATTGGGAAAAATATGATGTTTGCAGACCATGCAGCAAAGGTAGGCTCTAAAATTCCATTTTTGGTCATATTTTCAGTAGAAAAATTGATAATATAATACAAAACAAATATGATAATGGAAATAATTACGGGCATTCCAATTCCACCTTTTTTTACAATAGCACCCATTGGAGCACCAATTAAGAAGAAAACAATACAGGTAAATGCGTAAGAAAAATTTCGATGATAGTGTAATTTTTGTTTTGCTTGTAGCTTTATTTTTCCTGAAATTTCATCACTCTGCCATTTGTAACTGTCAATTTCTCTATCTATACTTTGTAATGTTTCAATTAAAACCTGTGTTTGCTTTTGTTGAGAAAATTTATCTAAAGATTTTGGAAGTTTATCAGAAGGTTTTAGTTCTATACTGTCTAGTTTATTAGCTCCATAGACGTTTTTTGAAAAATTTTTTTCATGTACAGACTCAAAATAGTTTTTATAGGCAACTTCCATAGAGTCTATTCTGTGTTTTAAATCTTTACTATTTAGGAATTTATAGTGGTTAGAGATCTTTTCTTTATCCATTTCTTTTTCAAGTATTTTAGAAATATCAATATACTGTGTCAGTGTATCAAATTGGATGGATTGATTGGGTTGTTTCTTCCGTTCTCTATTAGATTTTTTTATTTCATCAGCGTAGATAGTGCCGTTATACAGTACCATTTTCAGTAACCGAATGTCTTCTTTATCACGGTTAAGTGTGCCACTATCAGCTATAATGGTGCGTTTGTCATCATTGTCATCATTGTCATCATCGTCATCATTATTTTGATGGATGAATACATCTTTTAATCGGTCTTTTTCTTCTCCTGAAATTTCACTAATTTTCATACTAAAACCAGGGATACCTTCAATGAAAGCTCCTTCAATGAATTGAAGTGTAGGGTTGGCTTTAAGAATATTGTGAGCCAAGTTTTTTGCTTTTCTTTGAGAGTATGGCATTATATGGTTTCCAAAGTAGTAAAGTCCAACAGAAAGAAACATAACCAAAATAAATAAGGGAAGTATAATACGGGCTAATGATATGCCCGAAGCCTTCATTGCAGCTAATTCATACCGTTCTCCTAATCCTCCAAAGGTCATAATAGAACCTAAAAGCACCGATAATGGCAGTACTAATTGAATAACATTTACACCTAAATAAAGCAAAAGTTCTCCAATAGTTAACCAACTTAATCCCTTTCCGGCGTATCTATCTAATTCTTGCCATGCAAATTGCACAATAAAAATGAAAAATAAGATGCTGAAAATTAAAAAAAATGGTCCTAAAAATAGTTTTACAGAGTACCAATCAAGCTTTTTGAACATTATAATTGTGTTACAATATAGCCGTCTTTTTCATATTTCGACTGGTCAAATTTAAACAATGAGCGTGGAATAATTAAATTTTCAATGTATTCTTTTACAGTTACAGTACGAGTGTCATTATTTTTATAAAACTCTTTGTATTGATACAAAGTACTATCTGAAATGTTAATGGCTACTTGAATATATTTGATATTGGATTTAGAGATTGGAGTTAGTTTTACCAATTGAACTTTTTTTCCATCTAACATTGTAGATTCACCAAGATTTAGAGCAAACCCTTCGTTATACATATTAAGTACTTTGGTGGGAGTAAATAAATCATCACTATCCGGTTTGGGGTTTGAGATAGTAACTTCTTTGTCCTCTTTAGAAACCGTAAAAAGAGATTTCCCGTCATATATTTGCTTAATTCCTATTATATCTAGGCTGTAACGGTCTTTAGAAGCGTAAACTTCACCTGTTTCTACTTTAGAAAAGTTAGGATCTTTTAGTGTAAATTTGATATAATAAGTAGGGATTTCTTGGTAAGTATTATTTACTTTTTCCAACCATTCTTTTGCAGTTTGAGCCTGAATTATGGTAACTGTAAATGAAAAAATGGAAATGAAGAATAGAAACTTTTTCATGGAATAGAAATTTAATCAAGATTATTCAACAACTGTTCCAAACTCATTTCATCCATTATCAGAACTTGGCGGGCTTTGCTTCCTTCAAAAGGTCCGACAATTCCGGCAGCCTCTAATTGGTCTATCAGTCTTCCGGCACGATTGTACCCTAATTTTAATTTTCGTTGGAGTAGGGAAGCAGAGCCTTGTTGAGCCATAACAATTACACGAGCTGCATCTTCAAATAAGCTATCTCGTTCACTCAAATCAATATTTAGAGGGCTACTGTCTTCTCCCACATATTCGGGTAGTAAAAGAGCATCGGCAAAGCCTTGTTGTGAGCCAATATACTCAGTGATTTCATCTACCTCAGGTGTATCTACAAAAGCGCACTGTAAACGAACCAACTCATTTCCGGTAGTAAACAGCATATCTCCTTTTCCAATTAATTGATCGGCACCTGCAGAGTCCAAAATAGTTCGAGAGTCAATTTTAGAGGTAACTCTAAAGGCAACTCTTGCTGGGAAATTGGCTTTTATAATCCCTGTAATTACATTGACAGAAGGTCTTTGTGTAGCGATGATTAGATGAATCCCTACTGCACGAGCCAATTGAGCCAAACGGGCAATTGGGGTTTCCACTTCTTTTCCTGCTGTCATAATCAAATCAGCAAATTCATCAACAACTAAAACAATATAGGGGAGATAACGATGCCCATTCTCAGGGTTTAATTTTCGTTGTTTAAACTTTTCGTTGTATTCTTTTATATTCCGTACATAAGCATTTTTGAGTAAGTCATAGCGTTCATCCATTTCTATACAGAGAGAGTTAAGCGTATTAATTACTTTGGTGTTATCTGTGATGATAGCTTCTTCACTATCAGGTAATTTAGCGAGATAGTGCCGTTCAATTTTTGAATAAAGTGTAAGTTCTACTTTTTTTGGGTCAACCAATACAAACTTTAGTTCTGTAGGATGCTTTTTGTAGAGAAGGGAAGCTATGATAGCATTTAGTCCAACAGACTTACCTTGTCCGGTAGCACCTGCCATTAGAAGATGGGGCATTTTAGCCAAATCAGCAACGAAAGTTTCATTTTCGATTGTTTTTCCAAATGCAATGGGAAGCTCCATTTTATTACTTTGAAATTTACTAGAAGCAATAACAGATCGCATAGATACGATAGTAGGGTTACCGTTAGGCACTTCAATACCAATTGTTCCTTTTCCCGGAATTGGAGCAATGATTCGGATTCCTAGAGCGCTTAAACTCAGTGCAATATCATCTTCTAAGTTTTTAATTTTGGAAATACGAACACCGGCTTCTGGTACTATTTCGTAGAGCGTTACAGTTGGCCCAATTGTAGCTTTGATTTGTGATATGCCAATACCATAATTGGCAAGTGTCTCAACAATTTTATTTTTATTTTGTTCTAATTCTTGTTGGTTTACAATTACATTATTATTGGTGTTATATTGTTTTAACAAGTCAAGTGTTGGGAATTTATATTTAGGTAGGTCAAGGCGGTGATCATACTCACCATGTTTGTCAACTAAATCGGTTGATATTTTATCAACTTCATCTTCCTCTTGTACACTTTCTATGGTTAGTTTTACATCGCCTTCGTCTTCTGATGTGTTACTTTTTTCAATCACTAATTCAGTAATAGAGCTAGTCTCTTTCTTTGTATCAGGTTTATTTTCAGCGAGGTTTAATTCTGTTTTTAGACTTGAGGTAGAAAAATCAACTTCATCCTTTCTTTCTTTTTCCAAAGGAGTATCTATTGGTTTGTCAAAATCAGAGTTATTTTTAGGAAGTATTTCTGGTTCTAATGTGTCTTTGGAAGTTTCAAAATCATTGGATTCCTTTTTGAGTAAAGTTGAAATTTTTTCAGGTGTAATTTGCCAATTGATGATGATGTATAGGATTAAACTTACAAATAGGATGATTCCGGTTCCAATTTTCCCGACTATCATATTCATAAAGTCATTGACTTCAAAACCCATAACTCCGTGTAAAATTCCAATTTTTGTGATAAATCCAAGTGCGATGGGAAGCCAAATTAGAAAGAACAGGCAGTTGTAAAAGAGTTTAAAAGGTTTGATTTTCTTTATCCCCAATAAGATTTTAATTCCCAAAAGAATAAAGAAAAGTGGAAGAAAAAATGCAGTAACTCCAATTCCATGGTAAATAAAAAGTTCTCCTAAGTAGGCACCAATTTTTCCCATAATATTGTCAGCAACAATTTCTCGACTCCAAAAATCACTCAACTGACTTTGGTCGTTTTGATAGTTGAATGTGTAGGAAATAAAGGCAATAAATATAAATAAGCCAATGGTGGTAAAAAGAACTCCAAAAATAGTTTTGAATACGTTTTTACGATTTGATTTTTTTGAAATTAAAGTTGGTTCTTCCATTCTTTTTATAGGTTTCAACCTACAAAAGTAGGAATTTTTATTGGTTGAAATCTTTTGAAAAATTAGATAATTAATTTGGTACTTACCATTTTATTGTATTTAGGTGTAATATTAGGAATTGGAAATTACTGTTTGTATCTTTTTTGCTCTTTTTTCGTTTAGAGTTAAAATTGTATTTATACAGTCAAAATATCTAATCGTCAAATACTAAATAAGGTTCGATTTCTGTAAATTTATCTTCGCTAATGGAGTAGCACTTTTTTAATGTTTCAGCATCTTTAAATTTACCTCCAAGTGAGCGTTTGTAATTAAAAATTGTATTGACTTGTTTTTCTGTAAATCCCAGCTCTTTCCATTGTTTTCGTGATAAATCATTAGGGTTAAATATTTCCAATTTGGGCTTTTCTTCTGCTATATTTTTAACTTTCTTTTCAGTCTTTTCAGTCAATTCATTTGGCAAAAAAATGTAGGATTTCATTTCTTGAAATTTTGTATCACTGATGACATATGAATTTTCAATCTGCTCTAATGATGAAAACTTTCCACCCAAGCTCTTTTTGTATTTCAGTATAGATTTCGCTTGTTTTTCTGAAAAACCAATCAATACCCAATCGGAAATTTCATAATCATTTGGATTGAATTTTTTATAGGAAATTTTCTCTTTTTCTACCTTTCTTAGAGTTTGGTTGCTATTTAATTTTTTCAGTTTATTTTGCCTTAAATCACCAATGACAATATAAGGTTCTATCTCTAGAAACTTCTTTTCACTAATGACAAAACATGATTTTATTTCCTCTTTGGAGCTAAAATAACCACCTAGTGAATATTTGTATTTTAAAATAGTTTGAACTTGTTTTTGAGTAAATCCTAAATTTTGCCATTGTTGCTCTGTCAATTCATTAGGATTAAAATTTTTGAGTATGATTGTTTTTTCAGTATCTAACTGAACTAACTCATTTTTTTGTGTATGAATAAATTGCAATTCACTCGGAAGTTCAACTTGAATTTTTTCTTTAGGTTGATTGAGAAAAAAAGACACCACCTGTATGCTGATGATGAGTCCTAATAAAGCAAAAATCCCCAATCGTTGCGATTTACTGTAACGAATTCGGGATTTTGCAAAAGTCCTCATGTGATTTATTTTTGAGCTTAGCTAAGCTATATCATTGTTTCTCTTTTAAGAATTGGTTAGCAAGTATACGAATTATTTATGATAAATGTCAGTTTTTTTTTATTAAAGATCAAAAACCGATTTACGCCTAACGATAAAACCGTCTTTTACCCAAAGGAAAAATGCCATAATTAAATAGAACCCAAAGGTTACTCCCAATGTAACAAATGATAGGTAAATGTAAAGTAAACGAAGTCTAGAGGCTCGGACACCAAAGCGGTCAGCTATTCGAGATATAACATTAAAACCGTTGAACTCTAAAAAATTTCTAAGTTTGTCAAACATTCTTTAATACTTGAAGTCCTATAGCGCAATTTAAACATTTTTTTTCATCACAAAAATGTTTTTTCATTTCAAGTAGAGCTTGTGACTCTAGTGCGTTCTCAGGTTTTATTCCAATTTTTTTAAACTTTTCCAAAACCGTATTCTTTTCAGGAGGTAAAAAGTAAAGCAATTCCAATAGCTCGGTAATTATGTCTATCCCTAGCATTTTTCCATAAATATATTTCATAGGAATGATTACGTTTATAATGATTCGATTTATCAAATCATCTGTAATTTGCTTTTGTGCTTTTTTTGAACTTTCTTTTTCAAATGTGTAATGATTTTCCCAAAATTTAGGATAGTGAAGCTCTTTAAAAACCGGATAAATTTTATCAGCCGATTTACTTCCCATCAAAAACATAAATAAGTTGGGATAAACAGTATATAGTGTTGCCAGTTGCATCATACGAACTGTTGGAAAACTAGCAGGGTAAAGACGAAAAAATTTAAATACAGCAGAATTTAACGGTGTTAATTTATATTTGTTTTTCAGAAAAGCATAGTCCTTTTGAAGTTTGATGATATAATCATCTGAAGAACTGAACTCCAAAAAACCGGCTTGTCCGAAAAAAAGTGCATACACTAATTCAGGTTTTTTCTGAACTTTCTGAAGTACACTGTACTCAAATGAATTTGCCCAAACCTCAAAGGCTTCAGCATTTATTTTTAATCCAAATGCGTATGCTAATCTTCGAAACAATAAGGCTTCCCAGTTTTTTCCAGTATAAAGGAATGCCGACTCAACCTCCTTACTTTTTCGTTCTATTCGCCCTAAAACAATTCGCTCTAACCAAAGGTTTAATTTTTCTTTTTGAATTAGTCGGATGTTTTTTTCACAAGGAATAAAGCTAGTTTCTATTTTCAAAAGAGTTTTGTAACTTTCAATAATTTCTGGTGAAATAAATTTCTTTAACTCTAAGGTTGGAATCTGTTGCTCATTTAGCATTTCAATTTCGCTGTCATGATTTAATACAACATGTAAAATAATGCTACTATATGCTTTATCTCTAGAATGTTGATGACGATTCCAGTCAGATGAATAAATGTGAAGTTCTACATTACCTACCCATATTTTATTGCCAATTTTAATTTTAGCACAAGAAAAATCGGGACCAGACTCATTTTGATTCCAATCTCCTTGGTTTAATACTTCTACGATTTTACCATCAATTGTTGTTAAAGGATAGTTTTGCAGAAGTTGAAACTTCCAGATAAAATGTAAAAATTTTTCTTCCAAATTATAAGTTGTTAGTAACTTGAAAGATACAAATTTTTTAGATGTCGTCTGAGCCTTTTAGTTTTTCGGCATTTTCTGCTAATTTCAGAGCATCAATCATTTCCTGAATGTCTCCATTCATAAAGTTGTCTAGATTGTAAATAGATTTGTTGATTCGGTGGTCTGTTACACGACCTTGCGGATAGTTATACGTACGAATTTTTGCCGAACGGTCTCCTGTAGAAACAAGTGATTTACGCTGAGCCGATCGTTCAGAATGTGCTTTTTCGTATTCTATCTCGTAGAGCTTTGTCCGTAATAGTTGAAGTGCACGTTCACGGTTGGCATGTTGAGAACGTGCTTCTTGACATACAATCACAATTCCGGAAGGTTTGTGTGTCAACTGAACCTTGGTTTCTACTTTATTTACGTTTTGCCCACCTGCTCCACTTGAACGTGCTGTTTGGTATTCCAAATCAGCAGGATTAATTTCAACATCAACTTCTTCCGCTTCCGGCAAAACTGCAACCGTTATAGCTGAAGTATGCACTCGTCCTTGGGACTCCGTTTCGGGCACTCTTTGTACCCGATGAACGCCACTCTCATACTTCATTGTACCAAAAACAGCATTTCCTTGAACTTCCATTATCAATTCTTTGTATCCCTTTACAGCTCCTTCACTTGTGTTTAGAATTTCGTATTTCCATCCCTTGTTTTTGAAATACATATTGTACATTCGAAAAATATCTTCAACAAAAATTGCCGCTTCATCTCCACCGGTTCCGGCTCGTAGTTCTACGATTACGTTTTTTTCATCTTCCGGGTCTTTTGGAATCAACATGAATTTAATTTCTTCTTCTAATTCAGGGATTTTATTGATGGCTTCGCCTTTTTCTAATTTGGCTAATTCCACCATCTCAGCATCACTTCCGTCTGCAATGATTTCCTCGGCTTCGTTAATGACGTTCACAAGTGCTTCGTATTCTTGTTGCTTTGCTACAATTTCCCTCAAATCAGAATACTCTTTATTCAATTTTGCATAGCGATTTTGGTCGGTAATCACATCCGGCTGGATGATTAAATCAGACACTTCGTCAAACCGTTGTTTGATAGCTCTTAATTTTTCCAATAATCCTAAATCTGCCATAGTTCTATTTTGAATTTGCAAAGTTAGTTTTATCTGTAAAATGTACAAAGTTTTAATTTTTGTAAATAAAAAACCTCACAGATCTTTAATACCTGTGAGGTTTAATTCTAAAAAGTTAAATTAGCTCTTACTTTTTAATGATTTTTCTCGTTTCTGTATTTTTACCGTCCGTAATTTTTAAAATATAAACTCCTTTTGGTAATTCAGTAATTGAATAAGAATTTGCTACTTCAAAAGTTTTTACAATTTGCCCTGCTAAGTTAGTAACAGAAATTGATGCGTTTTGATTAAATTTCTCTGATAATTGAATATTAAAATCATCTACAACTGGGTTTGGGTAAACAGATGAGAAGCTCGTGTTTAAGTCTGAGAGTCCCATAACATCTACTTCAACTGAAACATCATCAATTTGTATACTAAACATGTCAGTTACGTCATGATGTCTAAAAGCGATATAAACTTCAGCCTCACCATCAAAGGCAGATAAGTCTATTTCTTTATCATAGTAAACCCCTCCAACACCATTATCAGTAACTAATTCATTTAGTAGTAAATTAGCTTCTAAAGCTACTAAATCAGAAGATGTAGCTACGTAAACACTATAATTTTCATCTGCCCAATCAGGATCCTGAGCTTTAACTTTAAATTTTAAAGTAGTCCCAGAAGCTCCACTTAAATCAATAGCTGGGGAAATAACCCAATTATCCGGTGTTACAGGACCTGTCCCACCATTAATGTATGAGTCTGAGCTTAATGCAGCAGACCAAGTGTCTAAAACTACAGTATTCCACGTATAACTATCTCCATCTTCGTCTAAATTAGTCCAATCACTAATATCCTCATCTTCAAAATCATCAGACCAAACAACTGTTTGAGCGTTTACTGTTAATAACCCTGTAAGAATTATTAAAGAAAATAAAATTTTTTTCATAATTTTTTAAGATTTATGTTAAACATAGGTAAATATAAAAATAATTTTAAGATTACCAAATGAGCAATAATCTTATTATCAATATCTTATTTCGTGAACAGTAATTCTCTGTACTTGGTTAGTGGCCAAATTTCATCATCAACGGTCATTTCCAATTCATCAACATCTTTTCGAATCAAATCAAAATATGGTTTGACTTTTTAAGCTTAAGCAGATGCTCTTTGATGTGAGTTTTGAATAAGGTGTGCCTTTTCTTTTTCGACCAATAACCTGTCAACCAAAACTTTAATATTGGCAATTTTTTTGGAAATGGTTTTAGTAATATCAATTTGTTCCTTTGCGATTGATTTAAACTCAGAAGCAGAAAAAATCTCTTTCAATCCCTTTACGTTCTCAATTAATTTATTTTGGTAATTGATTGCTGTGGGAATTATATGGTTACGTGCCAAGTCAGATAAAACCTGAGCTTCTATGTCAATCAAAGTTGAATATTTTTCCAATTTTATTTCATTTCTCGCCTCAATTTCCACTTTGCTCAACACAGAATTTTCTACAAATAAGTTCATAAATTTAGGCTCTAACTCTATTTTAAGTGCTTCCGGCGTTGTTTTCAAGTTACTCAATTTTCGCTTAGCTGCTTCCTTTTCCCAATTTCCGCTGTATCCATCACCTTCGAATAGAATATTTCTAGAGGTTTTTATATAATCTCTCAGCACATTGAAAATTGCTTCGTCTTTTTTCAATCCTTTCTCAACCAATCCATCCACTGCTAGTTTGAAATCTTTTAATTGATTTGCGACAATCGTATTTAATACCATCATGGGTTCTGCACAGTTTGCAGAGGAACCAACTGCTCGGAATTCAAATTTATTTCCGGTAAAAGCAAAGGGTGATGTTCTATTTCGGTCTGTATTGTCTAGCAATATTTCCGGAATCTTTCCAACGATGTTTAGTTTTAATTCTGTTTTTTCGTCCGGTGATAATTTTCCTTTTTTCACTTTTTCCAGTTCGTCTAAAACTGCCGTAAGTTGTGAGCCGATGAAAATGGAAATAATTGCCGGTGGCGCTTCATTGGCACCTAGTCGATGGTCATTACTTGCAGATGCAATCGCACTACGGAGTATTTCTCCATTATCATGAACTGCCTTAATCGTATTGATAAAAAAGGTCAAAAACTGTAAGTTCTTTTTCGGATTTTTTCCCGGACTTAATAAATTTTCGCCCATATCTGTACTCAATGACCAGTTATTATGTTTTCCTGAACCGTTTACACCTTTGAACGGTTTTTCGTGTAAAAGGACTTTAAAGTTATGTCGACGTGCAATTCTTGTCATCAGATCCATCAAGAGTGAGTTGTGGTCAACGGCTTGATTGGCCTCTTCAAATATAGGTGCACATTCAAATTGGTTGGGTGCTACTTCGTTGTGGCGCGTTTTGATTGGGATTCCTAATTTCATTGATTCGACTTCTAACTCTTGCATGAACCGTAAAATCCGTAATGGAATTGCCCCAAAATAATGGTCATCCAATTGTTGTCCTTTTGCTGGTGAATGCCCTAGTAAAGTTCGACCTGTCAGTTGTAAGTCTGGACGTGTATTGAACAATGCTGTATCGACTAAGAAATATTCCTGTTCCCAACCAAGTGTAGATGTAACTTTATTTACATTTCGGTCAAAATAACGTGCTACTTCAGTTGCTGATTCATCTACAAATTGTAGGGCGCGTAAAAGAGGTGTCTTATAATCTAGGGTATCTCCGGTATAGGAAATAAATACCGACGGAATACAAAGTGTCGTATCAATCACAAAAGCAGCTGACGTTGGGTCCCAAGCTGTATAGCCCCTTGCTTCAAACGTATTTCGTATTCCCCCACTAGGGAAACTGGAAGCATCTGGCTCTTGTTGTACTAGCATGGAACCATTAAATTGTTCAATTGCACGCCCTCCTTCTATCGTACTAAAAAAGGCATCATGTTTCTCTGCTGTTGCACCAGTCAAGGGCTGAAACCAGTGTGTGTAATGCGTAGCACCCATGGACAATGCCCATTCTTTCATTGCTGCAGCGACTTGGTCTGCAATATCTCTTGGTATTTTCTCTCCTTTTTCTTTTGCAGCAACTATATGTTGGTATGCACTTTTTGTTAGGTATTCTTGCATCGTGTAATCTGAAAAAACCTTTTGGTTGTATAACCTTGATAAGCGTTCGGGAATTTCTACTTTAACAGGTTCTCTTCTGAAAACCTCTTTCAATGCATTAAATCTTAATTTTGACATATCACTCCTATTTTTTTTACTAGAAATAGCAAATTTATTATTTAATTTTAAATTTACCCCTATTTTTTAGGGGGTATTTATTGTTTTTCTTAATTATTATATAAATAGATTTTTTGATGATAGTTCTGTTACGTACTGAACTTCATGAAGGTGAAGGATAGAGGTGTTTGTTTGAGTTCATCCTTCAGGATTCTTCGTTATACGAAATGCAGATTTCAGGACTCAGAAAGAAGGCAAGTGTCGAGAGAGCAATCCTACTCCCAAAAGTTCAGGAGTAGGATTGGCCTTAAAAAACAAAAAAAGCAGCCCTTACGGACTGCTTCGCGCTCATATAAAAAGTTGTTATAGTTATCGAAACCTGTTTACGGATTTTACAAGCTTTTCGTCTTTCTTTATAAATCGATTGGCAACTAGTAGTAACGCAATCGACACGAAAGGAGCGAAAAGCCCAATACCCTTCTCAGAACTTTCAAATCCTCCAGGTAAGGTTAGCAAACTATAGGTAAGATACCCTATCAACAAAATGTTCAATACTATGTTCAAACTATCTAGCTGCATTTGTAATTTTCTATTCTTATACAAGAATATAGTAACCAGCGATAGTAAGCAGGATACTGAGAATAAAACCAAGGTAATCGTATCATCTTCCGGTTGTATCCAAACTTTGGTGACTTTCCATAAATCTGCGACCCAAGTAGAAATTCCGGACACCAATGCGGCTAAAAATAAAAAAATACTCTGCTTTCTTTGTATCATTCTTCAATATCGGCTACAAAATTAACAATATTTTTTTTCTTTCATATTAAAATTTATTCGTAACATTGCAGAGTTGTTCCTAACAACGATACTTCATTATTTTATAATACTATATTATACGCTGTAATCATTTTCACCTTTGTTAGGGTCATCCCCATCATTTATTACTAATTGATATACCTAATATACAAAATAACACCTATTTATGTTTGATTTAAACGAATTGAAGACAAAAAAAGTCGATGAATTGCAAGAGATTGCAACGGGACTTAAAATCAAGAAAGTAAAACAACAGAAGAAAATGGAATTGATTTACAGTATTCTTGATCACCAAGCAGATAGTTCTGCACAACAGAAAAAAGAAACTGATGTGAAAGAGGAGAAGCTAAGGCAACCCAAGGCTAAATCACGTCAACGGCAAAACCAGCCAAAAGAGAAAGTGACTGAAGTCAAAACAGAGGGTCAAAAATCTGAGGAACAGCAAACTGAAAAGCGTGAGCAAAAGCCCGAGAATAATAGGAATAAACCACCACAACAGAACAGTCAACAGAATTCCGGGGGGAACAATCAACGCCAAAACAATCCAAACCAAAACAAGAAGAATCCTAATTTTAAAAACAAACAACACAACCAACATCCCAACCAAAATAATGGTGGTCAAACGGAAAATGTTGAAAAAAATAAATACCGTGCTTCTAACTATGAATTTGAAGGGATTATAGACACTGAAGGTGTACTGGAAATCATGCCTGATAATTATGGATTTTTACGTTCTTCTGACTTTAACTACCTTTCATCTCCCGATGATGTATATGTTTCGCAATCACAAATTCGATTGTTTGGGCTGAAAACTGGTGACACTATAACCGGTGAAGTTCGTCCTCCTAAGGAAGGAGAGAAGTATTTCCCATTAATCAAAATCAAAGAAATCAATGGTCGTACTCCGGACTTTGTTCGGGACAGAGTTGCGTTTGAGCATCTGACCCCTTTGTTTCCTGACGAAAAATTTAAATTAGCAGAGAATAGTTCAACACTTTCTACCAGAGTACTGGATTTGTTTGCCCCTATAGGCAAAGGACAGCGTGGTATGATTGTAGCACAGCCAAAAACAGGTAAAACGGTTTTACTTAAAGAGGTTGCAAATGCGATTGCGGCTAATCATCCTGAAGCATACTTGATTGTCCTACTTATAGATGAACGTCCTGAAGAGGTAACCGATATGAAGCGAAGTGTAAGAGGTGAAGTTGTTGCTTCAACTTTTGACAAAGAGGCCTCAGAGCATGTGAAGGTTGCTAATATAGTTTTGTCAAAAGCAAAACGTATGGTTGAGTGTGGTCATGATGTTGTGATCCTTCTGGATTCCATCACTCGATTGGCACGTGCTTACAATACCGTTGCTCCGGCTTCCGGAAAAGTACTTTCCGGCGGTGTTGATGCCAATGCTCTTCACAAGCCAAAACGTTTCTTTGGCGCTGCACGAAATATAGAAAATGGTGGTTCACTTACCATCATAGCAACGGCTCTAATTGATACGGGTTCAAAAATGGATGAAGTTATTTTTGAAGAATTTAAAGGAACGGGTAATATGGAATTGCAATTGGACAGAAAAATTGCCAACAAACGTATTTTCCCTGCAATCGACTTGGTTTCTTCCAGCACACGCCGTGATGATTTATTGCTAGACGAACCAACGATGCAACGGATGTGGATTTTGAGAAATCACTTGGCCGATATGAATCCACTTGAAGCCATGGAGTTCTTACGTAGTCGAATTAAGGACACGCGTTCAAATGAAGAGTTCCTGATTTCCATGAATAAATAAAACAAAATATAAACCAAAAAAAAGCCCCAACTCTTGTCGGGGCTTTTTTTTGGTTTATAACTTTTAGAAATTAATTTCCTACTCCTTGCTGGGCTGCTTGTTCTTGTAGTCTTTTTAATTGTTCTGGTGTGATTTGTTGTCCTGGTTGAACAGCTTGCTCCTGCTCCGGTGCATCTTCTGCTCCTACTAATTCAACATCAAATACCAATACTTCATCTGGTCCAATTTTACCATCAGGACTTCCGTATTCACCATAAGCTAGGTTACCAGGTATATAAAATTTATATTTCGAACCTACTTTCATTAATTTCAAGCCTTCTTGCCAACCTTTAATTACATTATTTAATGGGAATTTTACAGCTTCTCCTTCTTTAGATTCATCAAAAACTTTTCCGTCTATTAGCTTTCCTGTGTAGTTTACCTCTACCACACTTTTATCTGTTGGGAGAGCTCCATTTCCTTCAGAAATCACTTCATAAAGAAGTCCGCTTTCTGTTGCTTTCACTTTACTGTCCTTTTTCTTTTCAGCTAAGAATTTTTCTCCTTTTTCTGAATTTTCTTTTTTAAGTCGTGATACATTATCTTGAATGTATTTTTGCATAAATGAATTGATGGAATCTTTGTTAAATAAAGCTGAGTCTTTTCTCAAAATATCCATTACTCCCTGTACTACATATTTTTCGTCAATTTTACCTTCCAACTTTTGAGTTTTGATAAAATTGCTAATTGACAATCCTACACTTTGACCATTTGCATAAGAGTCTCTATTTTTCTTATCAGTATTTAGGTAGTCTAATATCCCTTTCTCAAGCTCTGCATAGCTTAAACTGTCTTCTTTTAGCGATTCAGAGTAGCGCAAAACTTGCTCACCAATCGTCATACCATAAGCATACCCTGCTTTTTGGTCATCGTTTTCCAGTTTATCGGTTACGTGTGAATTTCCTCCACCGGATTTGTTACAAGAAACAATTACTGTTGCCAAAACTACAGTTGTAATTATTTTTTTCATTTTTTCTAATTTTTGGCAAGTTTACGAAATAATTTAATTTTATTCAGAAGAATTGTAATCTAATCCCAACTCTTCTTTCATTTTCAGTAAAATTGGATTTTTTTCTGCCATCTCCTTGAAAATCTCAGCTTTAGACTTTACAAAATTTTTAGAATCATCATGTACTACTTCCGTGTGAAAATCTAAGGTGTGGTTGTTTAATTTCTCTCGAAGGAATTTAACCAAATCTTCTTTTTGAAGGTCAAATTCTTTCAACAAAGAAGCAGAATTGAACTGAAAATTAATCTGATGGTTGTCTTTCAATTGATAAGTAGCGGTAATGAGCGCGTTGTATGCTGGGATTTTGTTGGCTTTTTGAAGTTTTGATAAGAATTCATTCCAAACCGACTCAAATTGTATTATTGTAAAATCATCAGATGGTCCTTTGGGAGCTTTTTCAATTACTGGTTGCTCCTCCTCTACTTTGTCAAAAATAGTTTTGAGATTAAAGGTACGAGAAACCTCTTTTTTTACTGGTTTTGCTACACGAATTTCGTTTTGAATTTGCTCAACTACTTGTTCCTTTTCTTGATTTGATGGTTTAGATTTGGATTGTTTTTCTGAAGATATCTCTCGATCTTCTACTTTTTCTTTGGGAATGGTATCTGAAGAATTTTTATTTTTCTGAATAGGAGGGGTTATCCTAAACTTTTTTTTTTAGTAGTTGAGTCCTCTGCAGTCAAGGAGCCAATCTGCATCAAGCCGATTTCAACACTAAGCCGTGAATTTTTACTTGTTTTGAACTGAATGTCGGTTGTATTACAAATTTCGATTGCTTCAGTTAGGAATTTTACTTCACAATCTTTTGCTTGGGTAAAGTATTTTTGCCTTGTTTTCTCACCGACTTCCAGTAAATCTACTGTTTGTGGCATTTTAGCAACAAGCAGATCTCGAAAGTGACTACCCAATCCATTTATAAAATTATGTGCATCAAAACCCTTGTTTAAAATCTCATTGAATTGCAATAACAAATCCGGTAAATCATTTTTTAGAGCCGAATCAGTAATTCTAAAATAGTATTCATAATCCAATACATGTAGATTTTCTGCCACTTTTTCCAGCGATAGATTTCCTGAAGTGAAAGTCACCATCCGGTCAAAAGTAGAAAGTGCATCACGTAGTGCTCCGTCTGCTTTTTGTGCAATCAGGTGAAGAGCGTCCGATTCAAACTCTATCTCTTCTTCTTTTGCTATTTTCTCCAAGTGTGATTGAATGTCCTGAATGGAAATTCGTTTGAAATCATAAATCTGACATCGAGACAAAATCGTTGGAATGATTTTGTGTTTTTCAGTTGTTGCCAATATAAAAATTGCATGTGCAGGTGGCTCTTCCAATGTTTTCAAAAATGCGTTGAATGCCGCATTAGACAACATGTGTACCTCGTCAATTATATATACTTTAAATTTCCCAACTTGTGGAGCAAAGCGTACCTGGTCAATCAAATTTCGAATGTCATCTACCGAATTATTTGATGCAGCATCTAATTCAAAAATATTGAATGCAAAATCTTGATCTTCTTCTTTAGTATTGTCTGCTTCGTTTATTTTTCGTGCCAAAATTCTTGCACAGGTTGTTTTTCCGACACCACGTGGTCCACAAAATAAAAGTGCTTGTGCAAGATGGTTACTGGAAATTGCATGTTCCAATGTTTCGGTTATAGCTGACTGCCCCACTACGTCTTCAAACTGTAGCGGACGATACTTACGAGCAGAAACAATGAAATTTTGCATAAGATTTCACAAAGGTAATTTAATTTTTAAAACAAAAAAGTTGTCATATCTTATTTTACTTTACGAATCTAAATATTTAATTAAATTAAAAAAAATATTAATTTTGGGCACACACAAAACACATTACAAACATGAATTTTGAAATATCTGAAAACCTAAAAATCATTGCAGAGTCAGCAAGAGAGTTTGCAAAACAAAATATAGAACCACATATTATGGAGTGGGATGAATCTCAGCATTTTCCAGTAGAATTATTCAAAAAAGCTGGTGAAATGGGATTTATGGGGATATTGGTTCCCGAAGAATTAGGAGGAAGTGGGTTGTCTTATGATGAGTATGTTGCAATTATAGATGAAATCTCACAAATAGACCCATCAATAGGGCTGTCCATAGCAGCACATAACTCATTGTGTACAAATCATATTCTGACATTTGGAAATGAAGAGCAAAAAAAGAAATGGCTACCTAAATTAGCAAGTGGAGAAGTTATAGGAGCTTGGGGGTTAACGGAACACAATACTGGCTCTGATGCAGGAGGTATGAGCACTACAGCCAAAAAGGACGGAGATGATTGGGTGGTCAATGGTGCTAAAAACTTTATTACACACGCTATTAGTGGGGATTATGCAGTAGTTATGACACGCACAGGTGAAAAGGGGGCAAAAAATAATGCTACAGCTTTTGTTTTGGAAAAAGGAATGCCGGGGTTTACTTCTGGGAAAAAGGAAAATAAGTTGGGAATGCGTGCATCAGAAACTGCTGAATTAATTTTTGATAACGTACGTGTGCCTGATAGTCATCGTTTGGGAGAAGTAGGTGATGGTTTCAAACAAGCATTAAAAATACTAGATGGGGGTAGGATATCCATTGCGGCACTTAGTCTAGGAATTGCAAAGGGAGCCTATAAATCAGCTTTGAAATATGCAAAAGAACGTCACCAATTTGGACAAGCAATAGCAGGTTTTCAAGCGATTAATTTCAAATTAGCAGAAATGGCAACCGAAATTGAAGCATCAGAATTGCTGATTCAAAAGGCATCTTATTTGAAAAATAACAATAAACCCATGACAACGGAAGGCGCTATGGCAAAATATTACGCATCAGAAGCCTGTGTGCGAATTTCAAATGAAGCCGTACAGATTTTCGGTGGTTATGGATATACAAAAGATTTTCCGGCAGAGAAGTTTTATCGTGACTCTAAACTTTGTACGATAGGAGAAGGAACGACAGAAATCCAAAAATTAGTAATTGGAAGAAACATAGTAAAAGGTTAAAAAAAGATTTGTAGAAATCGGAAATTTAATTAAATTTGCAACCTCAAAATAAGAGTGAATATGTTAATTATACCAGTAAAAGACGGAGAATCAATAGATAAAGCGTTAAAAAAGTACAAACGTAAATTTGACAGAACCGGTGTTGTTCGTGCATTGAGAAGCCGTCAGCAATTTACAAAGCCCTCAGTAACAAAAAGGCAACAACGTCTTAGAGCTGCCTACAAACAGCAAATGCAGAGTAGAGAAGAGGCTTAAAGATTTTTACGATAAAATATAGACCTGTTTATTAAAGTTTTCATAACTTTGATGAACAGGTTTTTTTATGCTTATACATTCGTTTTTACAATATATAGAATACGAAAAACGCTATTCAAATAAAACAATTGAAAGTTATAGAAAAGACTTAGAAGAGTTTCAAGTATTTTACCAAGTTGAGACTGATTCTAGTGAAATTTCTCTTGCTAAAAAAGTTCACCTTCGAAATTTTTTGATGAATCTTTCTAAAAGAGGATTATCTGAAAGAAGTATCAATAGAAAGTTAAGTACACTAAAAAGTTACTATAAATACTTACTGAAAATTGGGGAAATTGAAAGCTCGCCCACGTCAGGGGTGAAAACGCTGAAACATTATAACAAAGTCCATGTCCCGTTTTCAGAAAAAGAAATGATTCAGCTTTTTAGTTCAGATATTTTTGCAGAAGATTTTTTTGGAGAAAGAGATAAACTGATTCTAGGACTTTTTTATCAAACAGGGATTAGAAGAGCAGAGTTGATTCAGTTAAAATTATCAAATATAGATTTTGAGCAAAAGCAACTTAGAGTTATAGGAAAAAGAAATAAAGAAAGGATAATCCCATTAGGAGAGTCATTGCTAGAAGATTTGCAAAGCTATATTCATGAGCGAAATGCACATTATCCGGAAAACCAAGAGCATTTATTTTTGACAGAGAAAGGGAAACCTTTTTATGATAAACTTGTCTATAATTTGGTAAATACCTATCTTAGTCTTGTTAGTACGAAGCAGAAAAAAAGTCCTCATATGTTGAGGCATAGTTTCGCTACACATCTGTTAAATAGTGGAGCAGATTTGAATGCAGTCAAAGAACTTTTGGGGCATTCAAGTTTGTCAGCCACACAAATATATACACATGGTAGCATAGAACAATTAAAAAAAGTGTTTAACAGTGCTCACCCAAGAGAGCGTAAAAATTAGTAAATTATGACTATAAATCTTCAAACAGTAAATTTCAACGCAAAAGAAGGATTAGAAGAATACGTTGAAAGTAAATTAAATAAACTAGAACAATTTTATGATAAAATAATAGGAGCCCAAGTTTATATGCACGTAGAAAATGTTTCAGAAAAAGAAAACAAATTTTTAGAAGTGCGGTTAGAAGTTCCGGGAGACGATATAATCGTCAAAAAATCAGGACAGTCATTTGAAGAATGTATTGATTTATCAGTAGATACATTAAAGAAATTAATCATAAAGAAAAAAGAAAAAACAGCAGTTCGCTAGAAAACAAAAAAATATTTTTCAAAGAATTTGCACAATTCATAAAACTTCGTACATTTGCAGTCCGTTAACCAAAAACGGACTGTTCTTTTACATAAAAATGAAGAAATTTTGCCTCCATAGCTCAGTTGGCTAGAGCAGCTGATTTGTAATCAGCAGGTCGTGGGTTCGAGTCCCTCTGGAGGCTCATTTAGAAAAGAAGGAGGGGAGATACTCAAGCGGCCAACGAGGGCAGACTGTAAATCTGCTGACTATGTCTTCGCAGGTTCGAATCCTGCTCTCCCCACAACTTTTTAATTTCTCTGTTTTGAATTAGAAACACAGTCATTTTTTTGACGGATTAACTAAGTTATAAGCGGGAGTAGCTCAATTGGTAGAGCGTCAGCCTTCCAAGCTGAATGTTGCGGGTTCGAGTCCCGTTTCCCGCTCAACTTTTGGCCGATGTAGCTCAGGGGTAGAGCGCTTCCTTGGTAAGGACGAGGTCACGGGTTCAATTCCCGTCATTGGCTCTAAAATGGGCGGTTTTTGGCTCAAAATAATGGAGGAGAGAAAAATGAAGGAGAAATAAATTGGGTGTTGGGCAGGGAAGCTCACCACTTTTTGTGTTGAAATTTTTTAGAATTAAGTATAACAATAGAAATTATTTAAAATGGCAAAGGAAACCTTTAATCGTAATAAGCCGCATTTGAATATTGGAACTATTGGTCACGTTGACCACGGTAAAACCACTTTGACTGCAGCTATTACAAAAGTATTAGCTGATGCTGGATATTCAGAAGCAAAAGCTTTCGATCAAATCGATAACGCTCCAGAAGAAAAAGAAAGAGGTATTACGATTAATACTTCTCACGTGGAGTATGAAACTGCAAATCGTCACTATGCACACGTTGACTGTCCTGGTCACGCCGACTATGTTAAAAACATGGTTACAGGTGCTGCTCAAATGGACGGTGCTATTTTAGTTGTAGCTGCAACAGACGGTCCTATGCCTCAAACTCGTGAGCATATCCTTCTTTGTCGTCAAGTAAACGTACCTCGTATCGTTGTATTCTTGAACAAAGTTGACATGGTTGACGATGCTGAGTTATTGGAATTAGTTGAAATGGAAGTAAGAGAATTGTTGTCTACCTATGAGTATGACGGAGACAATACTCCTGTAATCCAAGGTTCTGCTTTGGGTGCTCTTAATGGAGAACCAAAATGGACAGAAACTGTTATGAACCTTATGTCTTCTGTTGACGAATGGATTGAACAGCCTGTACGTGAGCAAGACAAACCATTCTTGATGCCAATCGAGGACGTTTTCTCTATCACAGGTCGTGGAACTGTTGCAACAGGTCGTATCGAAGCCGGTGTAATCAACTCAGGAGATCCTGTTGATATCGTTGGTATGGGAGAAGAAAAATTGACTTCAACTGTAACAGGGGTTGAGATGTTCCGCAAAATTCTTGACAGAGGTGAGGCGGGAGACAACGTTGGTTTATTGTTGAGAGGTATTGAAAAAGGTGACATCCGTCGTGGAATGGTGGTTGCTAAACAAGGTTCAGTAACTCCTCACAAAAAATTCAAAGCTGAGGTTTATATCTTGACAAAAGAAGAAGGTGGACGTCACACTCCATTCCATAACAAATACCGTCCACAGTTCTACGTACGTACAACTGACGTAACCGGAGAAATCCAATTACCTGATGGTGTTGAAATGGTATTACCAGGTGACAACTTGACAATTACAGTAGAATTGATTCAACCTATCGCCCTTAATGACGGATTGCGTTTTGCTATCCGTGAAGGAGGTAGAACAGTTGGAGCTGGTCAGGTAACAGAAATCCTTGATTAATAAGAGATTTTAAAATAATTGAGAAAAGGTGTTTTCAGTAGTGATACTGAAGCACCTTAACTCGCATACGGGCATAGTATAATGGTTAGTATCGCGGTCTCCAAAACCGCTGGTCAGGGTTCGAATCCTTGTGCCCGTGCACAATAGAAAACGAATTATGAAATTTATAGATTACGCAAAAGATTCATTTAACGAATTTCGGCACCATGTAACGTGGCCCTCTTGGGCGACTTTACAACAAGATACCGTAATCGTGTCGGTTGTAACTGCTTTGCTGGCTGTCTTCCTTTATGGTGTAGATTCCTTTTTTGGTAATTTGATTATCAAAAATCTATTTGAATTCTTAAGATAAAAATTCTTAATCCGGTAAGAAAAACGTTATGAGCGAAATGAAATGGTACGTATTGAAAACGGTCAGTGGACAAGAGCTGAAGATTAAAGCCTATATTGAAAACGAAATCCAGTACCATAAATTACAAGATTACGTAGGACAAATAGTAGTTCCTATGGAAAAAGT
Source organism: Moheibacter sp. (assembly GCA_047972025.1). Lineage (GTDB taxonomy): Bacteria > Bacteroidota > Bacteroidia > Flavobacteriales > Weeksellaceae > Moheibacter. The sequence goes on along the minus strand of JBKEAG010000095.1, from coordinate 570 downwards.
AATCCAAATTAGAAACGGAAAAAAAATCCAAAAGGAAAAGGTACACTATCCGGGATATGTGATGATAGAGGCAGACCTTCAAGGTGAAATTCCACACTTGATTAAAGGGATTCCTGGTGTGATAAGTTTTTTAAGTGCTACTAAGGGTGGAGATCCTGTGCCTATGAGGCAAGCAGAAGTAAACCGTATGTTGGGTCGAGTTGATGAATTAGCTGAAGCGGATGAAACACTGATGAACATACCTTTTTTGGTTGGAGAAACCGTAAAAGTAATCGACGGTCCTTTCAACGGATTTAACGGAACCATTGAGAAAATCAATGAAGACAAACGTAAATTAGAAGTAATGGTACTCATCTTCGGACGGAAAACGCCGCTCGAACTCTCCTTTATGCAGGTTGAGAAGATTTAATTCAAAATATAGTAAAAAAATCCATCTTTCTAGATGGATTTTTTTTTAAGATCAACAAAAAACTTTCTAAAAATCAACCCATTACTTTTGCTGACTCCGAAAAATAAATTACTTTTGCAGTCCAAAAAGTAAAATAGAGTGTTGTGAGCATTCTTTTTTAC
>JBKEAG010000039.1:0-5794 GCA_047972025.1 Moheibacter sp. | reverse complement strand
TAATTCTATGTGCGCACAACGGAAAAGAGTTTGACTTCCCTTTTATGGCAAGACGAATGTTAATCAATGGAATAGAGCTTCCATCCATTCTGAACCTTCAAGGAAAGAAGCCATGGGAAATCCCTCACCTTGACACTATGGAACTATGGAAATTTGGTGATTACAAACATTACACCTCACTCAACCTATTGGCAAATGTGTTGGAAATCCCCACTCCAAAAGATGATATAGATGGCTCACAAGTTGCTACTGTATATTATAAAGAAGAAAACATTGAACGCATTAAGACTTATTGTGAGAAAGACGTACTGACCGTCGCTCAGATTTTTAGGAAATTCAGAAATGAATCGTTATTAGAATTAAAGGAAAATTAGAAAAACGCTATTCTTCTTCGTTTTCCTCTTCTGGTAAATGAGTCAAAGTCAACTCCACACGTTCCACAGAATTACGGTACATTTTTATGATTTTTGCACGGTAATCTTCCAAATCCAAAATATCTCCGGCTTTTAGCTCCTTTTCAGGAAAAGACTCGGCAAGAAGTCCTGCTAGTGTATCATAGTGTTCACTTTCCTCAAAGCGATACGGTATATAGCGGTTGATGTCAGACAAGTTATAGTGAGCATTTATAGAATAAATACCTTCAGAAATTTTAACCACAACAGGGTCTTCATTATCATACTCATCCTGAATTTCCCCAACCAATTCTTCCAAAATATCCTCCATACTTACTATACCGGACAATTCTCCAATCTCATTTGTTACAACAGCCAACTGGATGTGTTTCATTTGAAATTGTTTAAGCAGATTTTTGATTTTTGAACTTTCTGAAACAAAAAATGGTTTTCTCAAAATAGAAACAAAACTCGTTTCATTTGGTTTTTCCAAAGTTAATTTTACTAAATCTTTTGTATAAAGAATCCCTTTTATGTTGTCCAGTGATTCTTCATAAACCGGATAACGCGAATAACCTTCCTCTATTGCCAAATCCAAAGCCTCTCTTACAGAGGTTGTAATTTCTATTGCTGAAACATTTTTTCGTAAAGTTTGAATATTATTTACCCGCCGGTCATCAAATTCAAATACATTTTGAATCAAATCCCGCTCAGTTTCCTCTATTGCTCCACCTACTTGACTTTCAGAAATAATCATTTTTAACTCTTCTTCTGAATGAATTTCAGAACCATGAATTGGTTTAATTCCAATAAGTCGTAGTATGAAATTAGCAAAGCCATTCATAGTCCAAATCACCGGACGAAAAACGATATAGAAAATTCGTAGTGGCCATGCAATAGAGAAAGTTGTATTTGTCGGATAGCGGATGGCAAGTGATTTTGGGGCTAACTCTCCAAAAACAATATGTAAAACTGTGATGATGACAAAAGCAATCCAAATGGCGCTGTTTCTTGCAATTTCAATAGCATCAGGACTATCAAAGCCAAATAAACCAAATGTTTTTACAACAAGTGGAGCAATGGCTCCCTCTCCAACCCAACCCAAGCCAAGTGATGCCAAGGTTATCCCCAGCTGAGTTGCCGCCAAATAAGCATCTAAGTTGTTGACAATAGATTTTGCTGTTTTTGCTACACCGGGATTTACATCATTTCTGACATCAATTTGTGAGGAACGAACTTTTACAATTGCAAACTCTGCTGCAACAAAAAAGCCGTTTAAAAGCACCAAAAAGATTGTTAATACTATTTTCCAAGTTGAAATATCATTCGAAAAACTACCACCGGGAATTCCGGCAGCAACAATAAAAGAAAGTAACGGGTCTGCCTCCATTTAAGCTATTTTACCGGGTAAAGCTCTATTCTTTAATTTATGAACTCTGTGAAATTTTCACTTTTGAAAAGAAACAATATACGTTTCCAAATTCATCAAAAACCCGTAGGACAAAAATAGGATATTTTCATTTATTTACAAATAACTAAATTTTCTTTTTCTTTGTAAGAAATTAAATGAATTGAATCCAAATATTCTGGACATCAAAAATTTGTCACTTTCTTTTGGGGAAAACGAAATTTTAAAAAACATTTCCTTTTCTATCCCAAAGGGGAAAATCATTGGTGTTGTTGGTGAGTCGGGTTCAGGTAAGTCGATTACTTCTTTGGCAATCATGGGATTGCTTCCTAACTTTGCAAAGATTACAGAAAATAGTGAAATTTTATTCCATCAAAGTACAACTACTGACTTGACGAAAGTTTCAAATGAAGAACATAGAAAGTTTAGAGGGAATGAAATCAGTATGATTTTTCAAGAACCGATGACTTCGTTAAACCCTAGTTTACGTTGTGGTGAACAAGTGGAGGAAGCTATTAGGTTACACTTGAAGTATGATAAAAAAGAGGCAAAAAATCATGTAATTGAGTTATTTGAAAAAGTACTGCTTCCAGATCCGGATAGAATTTACAATGCTTATCCTCATGAACTTTCGGGTGGACAACGGCAGCGTGTAATGATTGCAATGGCAATAAGTTGTAGTCCGAAAATTTTAATTGCAGATGAACCCACAACGGCTTTGGATGTAACGGTACAACGTGCGATTTTAGATTTGATAAAAAATTTACAAGAAGAAAGTGATATGAGCTGCTTGTTCATTTCTCATGATTTGGGTGTGATTGCAGAGGTTTGCGATGAGGTTGTGGTAATGTACAAAGGAGAAGTTGTGGAAAGTGGAAGAGTAGAGGATATTTTTAGAAACCCAAAGGAAAACTATACAAAAGGGTTGATTGCGTGTCGTCCTCGTTTGGACGTTCGTTATAAAGATTTACCTACAATTTCAGATTATTTACAAAATGATGAGTTTACATCTGAAATTATTTCTACTGAAAAACGAAATGAATTTCACCAAAAACTCTATGCTCAAACGCCTATTTTAGAAGTTAGAAATTTATCAAAGTATTTTTATACTAAGCCTTCTTTGTTTGGGAAAGAGAGCATTTCGGTAAAAGCGGTTGATAGTGTTAGTTTCAAAGTATATCCGGGAGAAACAATGGGTTTGGTTGGTGAATCCGGAAGTGGAAAAACGACATTGAGCCGAACAGTTTTACTTTTGGAACAGCCGACGAAAGGAGAGATTTTTTATAGAGGGAAAGACATCGTTAAACTAAACAAATCTGAGGTTCGAAAACTCCGAAGAGAAATTCAAATCATATTTCAAGACCCTTATTCAAGTTTAAACCCACGAATGAACATCAGTGAGATTATAACGACTCCTATGAAAGTTCATGGAATTGGAAATTCACAAAAGGAACGCTTGCAAAAGGCAGGTGAATTATTGGAAAAAGTGGGATTGTCGTCTTCTGATTTGAAGAAATATCCTCATGAATTTTCAGGTGGGCAACGGCAGCGAATAGGGATTGCCAGAGCATTGGCTTTAGATCCTAAATTCATTATCTGTGACGAAAGTGTTTCTGCTTTAGACGTTTCGGTACAGGCTCAGGTGTTAAATCTACTAAATGATTTAAAGGATGAATTTGGGCTTACCTATATTTTTATATCACATGATTTGGCTGTGGTAAAATACATGAGTGATCAGCTCCTTGTAATGCAACATGGGGAACAAAAAGAGTTGGATGATGCAGATGCTATTTATGAAAACCCTAAAACGAGTTACACCAAAGATTTAATTGATGCAATTCCAAAATTATAAAACGTTAATTTTTACAAAATGAAAGTCGGTTTGTACTTTGGTTCTTTTAATCCAATTCATATTGGGCATTTAGTGATTGCCAATCATTTACAACAACATTCGGATTTGGAGCAAGTTTGGTTTGTGGTTTCACCTCATAATCCGTTTAAACAAAAATCATCTTTGGCAAATGACTATGACCGACTGCATTTGGTTAATTTAGCAATTGAGGACTATCCAAATTTACAAGCATCTAATGTGGAGTTTGGAATGCCACAGCCTTCCTATACAATTGATACATTGACCGTTCTAAATGAAAAATACCCTGAATATGATTTTTCGCTGATTATGGGAATGGATAATTTGAAAGGATTTCATAAATGGAAAAATCATGAGCAAATTCTAAAGCACTATTCCATTTATGTTTACCCACGAATTGGTTCAGAACCGGGCAAATGGTCAAACCATGAAAAGTTTCATTTTGTAGATGCACCGATTATGGAAATTTCATCTACATTTATTCGAAAAGCGATACAAGAAAATAAAATTATACGCCCTATGCTTCCTCCCAAAGTTTGGGAATATCTTGACGGGAGTTCTATGTATAAATAAGAGTACTTATGTTAATCTTTTCAACCTCTCTAAAATCTCATCCAAACCATTGGTTTTGATTTCAAAAAGAGTAGCGAGTTGCATTCCGAGTTTTCCTTTTGGGAATCCTTTTGTAGAAAACCATTCAAGGTAGTAAGTCGGTAAATCACATAACTTCCAGCCTTTGTACTTTCCAAAAGGCATTTCAGTTGAGATGAGTTCTTTCAGTATTTCGGGATTGGGTTGCCGCATTATTCTTTATAAGCCGAATACCCATCTTTTAAGTTGATGGTGTTTTTAAATCCAAATTCTTTCATTTTTACCACTGCCTTTGTGCTTCTGTTACCGGACTTACAGTAAACATAATAAGTCTTGTTTGGATCTAAATTTTTAATCAATGAGTCAAATTCTGATGAATTATAGTCTAAATTTATTGAATTAGGAATGTTTCCCTTTTGAAATTCTTCGGGTGTCCGAACATCTAAAAGAACATTGTTTTCATTTAAAAAGTTAACCTCACTGATTTTATTTACAGAAGAGATTGTTCCGTTTTCAACTTGAGATTTACAACTAATAATGGTGAAGAATATGATGCCAAAAAAAAGTATTGCTTTCATAATTAATTATTTTCCGTTAAAGTTATTCATTGTGTTGTTTAATCCACTAAAAATAAAGGATAAAATAGCATTTGATACAAAATTCAACCTTTCGGGTAATTTTAGTATTTCTTCTTCACTCCAATTTCCTAGTACGTAATCCACTTGCCTTCCTTGTTCAAACTCACTTCCAACACCAAATCGTAGCCTTGGGTATTTCTGATTCTGTAATTTGTTTTGAATGTCTTTTAGTCCATTATGACCGCCATCACTTCCCTTTCCCCGAATCCGGATAGTTCCAAAAGGTAAATTCAAATCATCTGTAATGATAAATGTATTTTCTATGGAAATATTTTCTTTTTGCATCCAAAAATGAACAGCGTCACCACTTAAATTCATATAAGTATTAGGCTTCAAGACGGTAACAGGTCGAGCTTTGTATTTGAATTGTGAAACTTCACCAAAATTAGATGGAGAAAATGTTTCCCCCATCCTTTTAACCAGATCATTTACTGCTAAAAAACAAATTTTATGACGAGTATAACGGTATATTTCACCAATGTTCCAAAGCCCTAAAAATAAATAATTCTGCATTTGACAAAGTTATATATTAGAATTTAGAAAATAATAAAAAGAAAAAGACTATATTGTTCCTTAAATTAACATCTTGGATGTTTGATAAAAAGAACAAACGTTTAATACTCTATAATTTAATTATTTAAAAATGAAACACACATTATTAAAGATTAATCACACATCAAAATATTAATTTGGGTGTCCCACGTGGCCATTAAAAAAAATAAAATATTAACACATGAAACTTTATCCTATTGAAACCGGAAATTTCAAACTAGATGGTTGAGCCATGTTTGGTGTTGTTACCAAAAGTATTTGGCAACGAACGAATCCGGCAGATAGTAAAAATAAAATTGAGTTGGCAATGCTCGCCCTATTGATTGAAGATGGAAATCGTTTG
>JBKEAG010000187.1:0-41796 GCA_047972025.1 Moheibacter sp. | reverse complement strand
AAAGAAGTACGTGAAGTAATTGAAAAAGCAAAAAATCAAAATTTATTTTCCGGTCACAGCTCTCCTATTTTATTTATTGACGAAATTCATCGGTTCAACAAATCCCAACAAGACAGTTTACTCGGTGCTGTAGAAAAGGGATGGATTACACTCATAGGTGCTACTACCGAAAATCCAAGTTTTGAAGTTGTACCCGCCCTTCTTTCTCGTTGTCAAGTCTATACTTTGTATCATTTGTCAAAAGTTGATTTAGAAGAATTGATGCAACGTGCTATAAAAGATGATTCATTATTTCAAAAGAAAAAAATTGAAATCAAAGAAACCGATGCACTCATTCGGTTTTCAGGTGGTGATGCCCGTAAGCTACTAAACGGTTTGGAACTCGTTATCAACAGCTCAAAAGACAAAAAAATTATACTGACTAATTCATCTGTTACACAAACAATTCAACAGAATTTGGCAATGTATGATAAGTCCGGAGAAATGCACTATGACATTATCTCAGCATTTATAAAATCCATTCGTGGTTCTGACCCAAACGGTGCTGTCTATTGGCTTGCCCGAATGTTAGAGGGTGGTGAAGATTTGAAATTCATTGCACGAAGACTACTCATTTCAGCATCGGAAGACATTGGAAATGCAAACCCAACTGCCTTGGTAATTGCCAACAACGCATTTCAGGCAGTAGCAACAATTGGTTACCCTGAAGCTAGGATTATTTTGAGCCAATGTGCCATTTATTTAGCCAACTCTCCAAAGAGTAATGCAACGTATGAGGCAATTGGGAAAGCACAACAATTGGTTCGGCAAACGGGTGATTTATCTGTTCCGCTTCATTTAAGGAATGCTCCTACTAAGTTAATGAAAGATTTAGACTATGGGAAAGAGTATAAATACGCTCATTCTTTTGAAAATAATTTTATAGAGCAAGAGTTTTTACCGGAACAAATTTCAGGTACTACTTTTTATAGTCCGGGGAACAATATACGGGAACAAGCTGATAAAGATTTTCTAAAAAAACGTTGGAAAGGGAAATATGGGTATTAAGTAGATTACAAGAATGTTTAAATAATTATATTCAATATAAAAACAAAAATCCGGCTCAAAAAGAAACCGGATTTTTCTATTTGGATTAATTCCGTTTGATTATTCTTTTACAAATTTATGAGAAAAACTTGTTCCTTTAATCATCAAAACATATACTCCCTTTGGTAATTTAGATACATTAATGTAACTTTTATTTGTTCCAATTTGAGATTTCAATACCATTTTACCTGTCATATCATACACAAATACTGTCTCCGGTTTTTTTAACTCCATAACAATGTTTAACCTGTCCGAAACTGGATTGGGATAAATCTTTGCTATTTGACCATTCAACATATCTTCAACACCCATTTCACACTCATAATCAGGAAGGACATACCCTGTTGCGGTAAATTCTTCTGTAATTACGATAATATCATCACAAGTAAAACCAAATTGACCTACCATATCCAAAGCAGCCTGTCTCACAGCTATTGCAGCATCTTCTTGATTTGTAGAAGACCCCGTCATTGCTAAGCCTTCTAAGAAAGAACGATCTGTTTTTTCGCGTCCAATTCTATCCCAAATTCGCATAAGAGATGTTGCCCAAATTTGTCCGTCTGTATGGATAGAGCCTGTAAGATCATCCGGATACTCCGCATTATACCCTGTGGTTCTACCTCCCCAATAAGGATTATGTCCATCCCAATGGAATACCCATTGGTACTTTGGATCACTAGAGTCCCATTGCCCCAAACTACGGCTATACGATTGTGCCCAATAATCTCCTGATCCTTCGCTTAAACCTTCAATTTGTGACGAGGCTCCTCCAGTTAGCCAATCGTGAATACCGTGACCTAGTTCATGCAATACAACATCAGCATCTTCTGCATCATCTACTCCACCTTCTCCAAACACCAGTCTTCCATTTGTATAATAAGAGTTGTCTGAACCGTCCACTCCATGTGGATCAAACCAAACAACTCCACCGTTGGTTAAAGGAACACAAGAAATGCCTAAAGTTTCATTGATATAACGCATACTGTTATCTACATGCCAATATACATTTACTGCTTCAAACCCTTGTTCATTTCTATTAAATAAAAAGTCTGGTGTATCTTGTGTAAACAATCCCGTAGCAGGGGATTCTAAATTTTTAATTTCAGCATACGTTCCTTTTAATTTATATACACCTCCATTTAATTCTAATTCAGGAATAGTTACCAGCTCACGCGTAGCGTCTAATGTCGCATTTGTACCATCATTTCCGTCTACATACTGACCTCCATAAGATGCTCCATCAACAGAAATAGGGTCTGGATTGAAAATATATCCTGTACCTACTTCTAAAGTGCTTGTAGATAGGTTTTCACTTTTCACTTCATTCTTCTTTGGGTCTCCATTCTCATGCTTATGGTAGTGCGCTATATCTTTTTTACTAATTATAGTTCCATTTTGCGCATCTACTATTGCCTCCCAATGTCCAGGTGTATCGTGAGAACTCACTAATACACGATAAACCAATTTTGTTTCATCATTTTCTGTCTGGAATACATAGAGCTTACTCTCCTCACTCGTAATCTCTCCTTCCAAAGCCAATGCTAATTTACCATTTTGCAATGCTGTTTCTGAACTTATTGCTGGAGTTACTGAAATATTAGCTGCATTTTTTTGTATATTTTCAGATGTATAGGTTACCACTCCTTTGGTATTGTAATGAATGACAACTTCCGAACCAAATACCGGTATTCCTTTTATCATCTGTTGGAATCGGAGCGTTTCACCAGAGATTCTAACTTTAGCAAAAGTCAATTGAACATCATGGTGAGCTTTCAATCCAAGTTCGTTTGTATGATCAGCAATCCATTTTTTTGCTGTCCCTTCACGTGCTGATTCTTGTGCATAAACACCTGAAAAGAAAAATGAAAAACAAATCGTGACTAAAAGTACTTTTAATTTCATAATCATTTTATTATTAATTAATTTAACCATAAAAGTATAAATAAATAGTGTATGGTATACAAAATACTTCTACTAAACCTACTTTTAACCAAGATAGTATAATCAATGTTCTCCAATCTTTTTATCGAAATTAATCCCTTGGGCCTTTAAAATCCCTTTTACTCTCCATGCGTAAAATGCTAGATAAGCAAAACATACAATTCCTACTATATAGCTGAAATGAATGGTCGTTGCATCGGCTATCGTTCCCTGAATCCAACTCACAATTCCACCACCCATAATCATCATAATCAGAAAACTACTTCCCTGACTCGTATGTTTCCCTAAACCGGCGATTGCCAATGCAAAAATACACGGCCATAGTGTACTGCAAAATAGCCCCACACTAGTAAAAGCATAAACACTTACCATTCCTGAAGTTACCATACCAATTCCCGTAGCACAAATACCAAGTAAAGAAAAGAGTAACAACATACGTATAGGGTTTCCTTTACTCAAATAATCAGCAGCTATCAAAACTAAAATTACTGCAGCATAAATATAAAATGAACCTAAATCATGTCCCGCAACTTTATTGACCAATAAAAAAACCACAAATGCCAAATAAGGAGCTATTAGTTTTACGATTTTCTCAGTAGATCCTTTTAAATTAAATGCTTCAACTGCACCCGACCAACGACCAATCATCAAACTTGCCCAATAAAGTGATATATAGGGTGCTACATCTTTTGTTGCAAAACCCAACCCTTTTTCCATATAAGCGGGCAAATTACTCGCTGTTGATACTTCTACTCCCACATATATGAAAATAGCCAACATTCCCAATACTAACTGAGGGTAGTGCAAAGCTGACTTTCTCGCTTCATGATGGGTTTCCGAAGACTTCTCCAATTCATCATCAGCTGTTTCTACTTGCGGTTTATTTGGGATTTTAGAAAATTTCAAAAATACTGCTACTAAAAAAAATGCAAGTCCTAAACATAAATAAGGGATTTTTACACTTTCTATATTTGCATCTGTATTAGAACCTGTCGCTGAACCAAAAATTGCAAAACTGACAATTAAAGGTCCTATTGTTGTTCCAAAGTTATTGATTCCACCAGCTAACGTCAGTCGTTGAGATCCCGTAGAAATTGGGCCCATTGCTATTGCTAATGGATTGGCTACCGTTTGTTGAAGTGAAAAACCCAGCCCTACTATAAACAGCCCGGAAAGCATCAACGGAAATGACTCTGTATTGGCTGCCGGATAGAACAATAATGTTCCCAAAGCAGATATCAACAAGCCTATCATCAAAGCATTTTTATATCCTATTTTATTAACCACATCTTTCCCTATCAGGAATGACACTAGCATATAAATCAAAGAACCAATTGTGTAAGCAACATAAAATGCAATAGCAACATATTGACTCTGACTTTGCGTTAAATCAAAGGCTTCTTTAAAAACAGGAATTAAAATATCATTACTGGCAGCTACAAAACCCCAAAAGAAAAACACGATGATTAGTGATATAAACTGCCCCCAACGCGTAGTTTGAAATTCATTATTCATAAATACAATTCTGTGTTAATGTATGTTTTTAATTATTTTTTAAACGGTCAATATACCTATTTTAATTCAAATATAAATTTCCTTTATAAAGAATCTTTTTCCGGTTCAAAATACTTCTAATCTTTCTATTATTTAAAATTAATCTAAATTAATAAAGTGTTCGTTATTCTATAAAATAAACAGAATTGCATCATGCTACATCTATATGCTTGGCTTAATTTTGTAGGTCAAAATAAGAATGGAGCAAAATGACACGACTTGAAAGACTTTTTTTCTCTACACGCACCATGACAGTACTATTGTTTTTATATGCTTTGTCTATGGCTGTTGCTACTTTTATAGAAAATGACTATGACACACCCACTGCAAAAGCCTTGATTTATGAGGCCAAGTGGTTTGAACTTCTGATGCTTTGGCTTATCATACTATTCATTGGAAATATTCAACGATACCGACTCCTGCGAAAAGAAAAATGGCCGGTACTAATCTTTCACCTTGCTTTTGTCTTTATTTTTATAGGTGGAGCTATTACACGCTACATAAGTTTTGAAGGGCAAATGCCTATTAGAGAAAGTGAAACCACAAATGAAATCATTAGTGACAGGACTTATTTCAAACTAGAAATAAATGACAAAAATAGAGCTTTGCGGTATGACAAATCTCCGTACATGATGTCACATTTTAATGCTAAAAATACCATTTTCCCATTTAAACGAGAGTTTAAAAAAGATTATGTATTTGGCGAAAAAACTGTTACACTAAGAACGATTGACTACATTCCTTTAGCTAAAGATTCTATACAGCTAACTGATAATGGGAAGGAAATGCTTGAGATTGTCTCCATGGGACAATCTGGTCGTGAGAGTAATTACATAGCTGATGGAGAAATCAAAAATATTGGTGGTACAATGATTAGTTACAATAACCCTATTGAGGGCTCTGTTCAGTTAGTTGAACAAGACGGAACTCTAATTATCAATTCACCGTTTCCTGCTCAATATGTGACTATGACCGGACAACAGAAAGGGATGGTGACTGACTCAACATTACTTGCTCAACAATCTGGAGAAATTGACCCAAATCAGCCTACAAATCTAAATTACCGAACACTTTATACAGTTAACAACACAAATTTCATCATTCCAAAACCATCATTTAAAGGAAAAGTGGTGTACTACAAAGGCGATAAAACAAACAGTGAAGATGAAAAACTACCCGGAGCTATCATTGTGGAATTAGCATCAGCCAATGAAAAAGATACGCTTACGATCATTGGTGGAAGAGGTATGACTTCTTTTAGTAAAAACACCAAACTAAATGATTTGAATATATCGGTGGGATTTGGTTCTAAAATCATTCGTACTCCTTTTTCTATCCGCTTAGACGACTTTATTCTAGACCGCTATCCCGGCTCTATGAACCCATCTTCCTATGAAAGTGAAATCACGGTAATTAACCAAGGGAAAGAAACACCTCACCATATTTATATGAATAATGTAATGGACTATAAAGGCTATCGTTTTTTTCAAGCCAGTTATTTTCCAGATGAAGGTGGAACTATACTATCTGTAAATGCTGACTGGTGGGGGACAAACATTACTTACCTTGGCTACTTTCTATTATTTTTTGGATTATTCGCTACTCTATTTTGGAAAGGAACACATTTTTGGAAACTAAATGCCCAATTAAAAAGTTTACACAACAAAAAACTCTTGTTAATTCCATTTTTACTTCTAATGGGACTGGGAATAGCACAAGACTCTACCCATATAGAACACAACCATACCGATAGTATTACAGACACACACCAAAAAGCAAATCCTACAACACAATTTGCACATCCGGATTCTCTTGGAAATCATTTTGAAATTAACAAAGAACACGCCAATCGTTTTGGACATTTACTCGTTCAAGATTTTGAAGGGAGGATTAAACCTATGAATACGCATACTTTGGATTTACTTCGAAAAATTTCCAAAAAAGACCATTACAACGGTATCACATCAGAACAATGGTTTCTTTCCATGCAAATTGATCCTGCTTCTTGGGCAAATGAACCTTTTATAAAAGTGGACCCAAAAGGTGGGTCTGAACTTTTGAAAGAAACGAAAACAAATGAAAAAGGATTCACTTCTTATATGAATTTGATAGATGTCCAAACCGGACAATACATATTGGAAAAGCAATACAACAATGCCTTTAGTAAACGGGCAGCCGACCAATCTCAGTATGATAAAGAAGTCATAAATATCACCGAAAGATTCAATATTTTTAATAATATCGTTTACGGCTATTATACCAAAATAATTCCTATAAAAAATGATGTAGAAGAAACATGGACTAGCTGGATTTATGACACCCCCGAAAGCTCTATTGAAATTGACCCTATTGCATATGAATTTATCACAAAATATTATAATGCTGTAAAAAAAGGAATTCAAACCAATGATTGGAAATATGCAGATGAATCACTAGATGAAATTGTAAAATATCAACACGAATGGGGAAAAAACGTAATTCCATCAGATTCAAAAGTAAAATTAGAAGTGATTTACAACAAAGTCAATCTATTTCTTTATCTGATGATTATATACAGTGTTCTAGGGAGTATCCTACTTATACTCTCCTTTGTAGAAATACTGTCTCAAAATAAAAAGACAAATAATCTAATTCATAAATTAATCCGTTTTTTTATACGTATTTTGTGGATTACTTTTATCATTCACATTATTGGTTTAGGAGTTCGTTGGTACTTATCAGGACATGCACCTTGGAGCAATGGGTACGAGGCTATTGTTTTCATATCATCAATGGGAGTCCTTGCCGGTCTTATCTTTTACAGAAATAGAAATGCTTTAATTCCGGCATCAGGAGCTATTGTTGCGATGATTATGATGGGATTTGCACATGGAGGATCTATGCTAGACCCACAAATCACCCCATTAGTCCCCGTTCTTAAATCGTATTGGCTAATGGTACACGTAGGAATCATAACATCCAGCTATGGTTTTTTTGGACTTTCAGCCGTTATTGGTGTTATTTCAATGATACTCATACTCTTTAAACCTACTGATAAAATCACTCGCTCTATAAAAGAAATTACCATTGTAAGCGAAATGGCATCTACCATAGGTATATTCACACTCACCATTGGAACTTTTCTAGGAGGTATGTGGGCAAATGAAAGTTGGGGACGTTATTGGAGCTGGGATCCAAAAGAAACGTGGGCCTTTATTTCAGTTATTGTATATGCCATTGTTCTACATCTACGGCTTGTACCGGGGTTACGAGGAAAATGGATGTTTAATGCTGCTAGTATGTGGGCAATTTGGTCTATCATTATGACCTATTTTGGTGTAAATTATTACCTGTCCGGATTGCACACCTATGCAGCAGGAGATAAAATTCCAATTCCAAATTGGATTTACATTACTGCGGTAGCCATGCTCTTATTAACACTTGCTTCTTATCTCCAAAACAAGAAATTTCAAACAAAATGAGACATATCTATGTACTCTTGATTTTGTTTATCTTTATAACATGTAATAAAGACAAAGAGCAGATGAAAACAATTTATGATTATAAAGTGGAAGACATAAATGGTAACGAATTTGATTTTTCCAGTTTAAAGGGAAAGAAAATCCTTATTGTAAATACAGCTTCTAAATGTGGGTTTACTCCTCAGTATGACGGACTAGAAGCACTATATCAAAAATACAAAGATGACAACTTTATTATCATCGGGTTTCCTTCAAATAATTTTGGACAACAAGAACCTGGTTCAAATGAAGAAATAACCGAATTCTGTAAAATTAATTACGGTGTAACTTTTCCAATGATGGGTAAAATTTCAGTCAAAGGCGACAGCATTGCTCCAATTTATCAATTTCTAACCAAAAAAGAACTGAATGACAAAAAAAGTTCATCTGTAAAATGGAATTTCCAAAAATACTTAATTAATGAAGATGGAACTTTGTATGATTATTTTTATTCCATCACAAAACCCGAAAGTAAGAAAATCACAAAGTGGATTGAACAAGAATAAAATTTTAACTTCAAATTAATTAATCATGAAACTTGACATATTAGCTATCGGTGCACACCCAGACGATGTAGAACTTGGGTGTGGGGCGACTGTGGCAAAAATGGTAACCAAAGGAAAAAAAGTAGGAATTATTGATTTAACCCAGGGTGAATTAGGAACACGTGGAAGTGCCGAAATACGAAAACAAGAAGCAACAGCATCAGCAGAAATACTGGGTGTGGCATTTCGGGAAAATTTAGAATTTCGTGACGGATTTTTTATCAATGATGAAAAACATCAACTAAAATTAATTGAAGCTATCCGTAAATACCAACCTGAAACCATACTCTGTAATGCAATAGAAGACAGACATATAGACCATGGAAAAGGAGCAGATTTAGTAGAAAAGGCTTGTTTTCTATCGGGTTTAAAGAAAATTGAAACCGGACAAGAAGCGTGGCGACCTAAACATATTTTCCACTATATTCAGTGGTACCCCCTAAGACCAGATTTTGTATTGGATGTGAGTGGGTACGTTGAAAAGAAAAAACGAGCATGCTTTGCTTACAAAACACAATTTCATGACCCTACCAATTCCGAACCCAACACACCTATTTCATCTAAATTATTTCAAGAAAGCATAGAGAATAGAGCCAAAGACTTAGGTATGCTCATAGGAACTCAGGCAGGTGAGGGCTTTATGCTAAACGGCTACTTGGGGCTAAAAGATTTTGAAGGTTTAGTCTAATTTTTTATTTCCAAATAAGAAAAATATTTATATTTGCAATCCGATTGAAAAATGGTGGTTGTAGCTCAGTTGGTTAGAGCGCCGGATTGTGGTTCCGGAGGTCGTGGGTTCGAACCCCATCATCCACCCCAAAAGCCCTTGTAAAACAAGGGCTTTTTTATTTACTATTTCTTTACCCTTTCTTTTCATTCATTTAAACCCTAATCCAAATTTTCAAACCACTTTTGCCCTGTAAAAGTTTTGTCTTCATGTGTTGTTGAAAAGAAGTTGAATTATTTTAATCAGCTTCTTTTTTTTGTACTTTTGACTCAAACAATTTTTTAAATGAAACCTTTTTTTGCTACCATTAGTCTTATTTTCATCAGTTTTTCATTTACACATTGTAATTCCAAAAAAGACAATACACCAAATGAAGAACAAACCCTACAAACAGAAAACATCACCGTGAACGACTCTCTAAAAACATATGCAACCGTAGAACTAAATACCGACATTTCACACTTAACCGACAAAGAACAAGCAATGTTGGTTTTGTTTATTCAAGCAGCTGAAATTATGGATGAGCTTTTTTGGTATGAAGCCTATGGCAATAAAGAAGAGCTAATCTCAAAAGTTCCCAAACAATTCAAAAACTACATTGAAATCAACTACGGACCATGGGACAGGCTAGATAATATGGAACCTTTTATAAAAGGATTTGGAGCAAAGCCATTGGGAGCAAATTTCTATCCACATGATATGACAGTTGAAGAATTTGAAAAAGCTAACTTACCTGAGGGTAAAAATCTTTACACCTTTGTTCGACGCGATGAAAATAGAAACCTCTACACCATCCCTTATCACAAGCAATTTAGTACTCAAATATCCAAAGCAGCAGAATTACTACGAAAAGCTGCAACTTTTGCTGAAGATGAGAGGCTTAAAAACTATTTAGAACTTCGTGCTACGGCACTTGAAACAGATAAATACTATGAAAGTGATATAGCTTGGATGAACATGAAATCCAACCGGTTGGATTTTGTAATAGGCCCTATTGAAATTTACGAAGACCAACTTTTTGGCTACAAAGCAGCACACGAAGCCTATGTATTGGTCAAAGATATGGAATGGTCAAAAAAACTAGAAAAATTTGCCAAATTTCTTCCTGAATTACAAAAAAACTTACCGGTAGATTCTAAATATAAAAAAGAAAGTCCGGGAACAGACTCTGATTTAAATGCTTATGATGTCGTTTACTATGCCGGTGACTGTAATGCCGGTGGGAAAACCATTGCTATAAATTTACCAAATGATGAAAAAGTCCAACTAGAAAAAGGTACTCGCCGTTTACAGTTAAAAAATGCAATGCGTGCAAAGTTTGATAAAATAATGGTTCCAATTTCAACTATTTTGATTGATGAATCACAGCGTGAATATGTGAAATTTGATGCTTTCTTTGCTAACGTGATGTTTCATGAAGTAGCACACGGATTGGGAATAAAAAATACCATAAACGGAAAAGGAACAGTTCGGGAAGCACTAAAAGAACAACAGTCTCATTTAGAAGAAGGAAAAGCTGACATTCTAGGACTTTATATGGTAAATCAATTATTAGAAAAAGGAGAGTTAGAAGGAAAGCGAGAGGAGTTTATGGTAACATTTCTAGCCGGAATCTTTCGTTCTGTCCGGTTTGGAGCAAGTGCTCACGGTTCTGCCAACATGATTTGTTTCAATCATTTTCAGGAAAATGGAGCTTTCACCCGAACGGAAAAAGGAACTTATATTGTTGATTTTGATAAAATGGAAAAAGCCATGAACAGTCTTTCCAAAATTATTCTAACGTTACAAGGAAACGGTGACTATGATGGTGTTGTAAAACTAACAAATGAAAAAGGAATAATTTCTAGCCTTTTACAAAAAGATCTTGATAAATTAAAAACAGCCAAAATACCCGATGATATTGTTTTTGAACAAGGAATTGATGTTCTAGGACTTTGATTTAACTTTAAAAAATATCCAGATTTAGTTCCGATAAATAATTGGTTTTGTAAGGTAGAATTACCTACTTTTGCAAACTCCAAATGGCTGCGTAGTTCAACTGGATAGAATATCAGATTTCGGCTCTGAGGGTTGGGGGTTCGAATCCCTCCGCGGTCACACAAAAGACTTATTGCGTTCAAGTAGTAAGTCTTTTTTGTTTATATTTGAAAGAACTATGAAAAAGCTAACTCTAACCCTAATCAGTTTATTCATCATGCAAACACTCTTTTCGCAAGAGTGGCATTTGGTGGACTCTATACAACTGGAAAGTAAAGATAGTATCACGGATTTCAATACCGACGATTTCAACAATCTGTATTATATCCGAAATTTTTCTGAACTCAATAAAGTTAACGTTCAAACAAAAAAAATCAAAACATTTTCCAACCAAACCGTTTTGGAAAACTTAAATACTCAAAACATTTTACAAATCACACTCAAATCAGGATTATTTAATTTAACGGTGCTTGATAATCAACTTAACCCCATTCAACAAACCATAGAATTTCCCATTGAAACCAGTTTTATGCCTACTCTTACTGCTTTGGTGGATAATAACTATCTATGGGGATACGACCCCGTCATTCAGCGATTGGTTCTTTGGAATTACCAAGAGAACTCTATATTTAGGCAATCTGTGATACTAAATGAGCAATCCGGAGATGCTTTCTTTCCGGAAATGATTTATCATCAAAATAAAACTTACTTGATTGGGTATTCTAAATTTTTAATTTTTGATGAATATGCAAATTTAGAAACCGTTATTCCCTTTCAGGAATTTGATCAAATTTATATTCACAAAGATCAAATTTACTTTTCGGAAAAGAGTCAGCTATTCCAACTGGATCTAGCTACCAAAAAGATTTCTGAAATTTCTATCTCTCATGACTTTGATTATTTTTCTATAAATAGCCACTATCTTTTTGTGTTAAAAGGTAAGGTTGTTTATCTTTACCATTCGCAAAAAATTTAATCAAAATGCACATTGCCATTGCAGGAAACATCGGAGCAGGAAAAACAACACTAACTCAACTTTTAGCTAAAAATTTTCGTTGGATACCACAGTTTGAAGATGTTGACCAAAATCCGTATCTAGATGATTTTTACAACGACATGGAAAAATGGGCATTTAACTTACAGATTTATTTTTTGGGAAGTCGGTTTAACCAAGTTAAGGAGATTCGAGAAAGTGGAGAAAACATCATCCAAGATAGAACTATACATGAAGATGCTTTTATTTTTGCAAGTAATCTGCACGATATGGGACTACTGATGACACGTGACTATGAAAACTATCTAACTGTTTTTAACTTGATGAATACCTTTGTACAAGCACCCGATTTGTTGATTTATCTTCGGGCTTCCATTCCTACTTTGGTTAAGCAAATTCAACTACGTGGTAGGGAATATGAAAGTTCCATCAGCATTGAATATTTAAGTCGTCTGAATGAGAAATATGAAGAATGGATAAAAACGTATGATGAGGGAAAACTGCTCATTATAGATGTGGATAACTTAGATTTTGTAAATAACCCTGAAGATTTGAGTTATATCTATGACAAAGTAGATGCTGAAATTAACGGTTTGTTCTAATTTCTAAATTATCACCCCATGACGTTTAAAAATATTTTTGAAAAAGAGAATGCTAACGATGTTGTTTCCCGAATACAGCAACTAACTCCCGAATCAAAACCTGAATGGGGGAAAATGAATGTAGCACAGATGTTGGCACATTTATGTGTACAGTATGAATTGGTCTATGAACCTGACAGGTTTAAAAAACCTTCTGGTTTTGAACGATTTATCATCAAATTATTGGCAAAAAAACAAGTGGTTGGTGAAAAACCTTATCCCAAAAATGGTAGAACAGCTCCTATATTTGTGATTGCTGATAAACGTGATTTTGATGTGGAGAAAAATCGTTTGATTAATTTCATCTATAAAACTCAAGAACTAGGTGAAAATCATTTTGATGGTAAAGACTCTCATTCATTTGGGAAGTTAACAAAAAATGAGTGGAATACTCTTTTTTATAAACATATAGACCATCACTTGAGACAGTTTGCTGCATAAAAAAGCCGAACCTAGAGAGATTCGACTTTAGATACTACTTGTATGTTTTTTAAAATTTGTAAGCTCCTCCTACTCCTATAGTTGTAATTGTGGAGTAGTTACCATAATACGGTGAAGCCACATCTACGTCAGATGAAATTGCTTTTATAAATAAAAAGGCTTGCCAAGTATCGTCTTGCCAACCTCCTTTGGGCTGAAAGTAGAATCCTCCATCATAATTTTTACTTAAACTAAATGCATAGCCAAGGTCTGCTGCTGCAAAAAATTGATCAAGAAAATCTAGTTGTCCACTTATCGCTATGGGTAGTAATGTCAGATTTTTGATTCGTAATCCGGTTCCTGTCACTTCTTTTCCCGAAAAAACATCGATTCCGGCTGTACCTCCTAAATGGAAAACATCTGAAATTGGATATAAATATGTTGCTTCTGCACCGAAATTCATACCGTAATAATCAGAAGCGTCACCTACCGGAAAACCCAAATGTGCTCCTACTTTAAATCCATTTTGTGCATTTGCTGACACAATTCCTACTACTACAAATAATGAACTTAAAATTAGTTTTTTCATGTTTTATTTATTTTAATTAATTTTTTAATTTTCGTTGGACAAAATATTATACAACTCTGTTGATTCTCTTTCTGCATAAGTTGAATCAATCATATCTGCAATACCCAACAATTCACTTACAAACCTAAATTGTCCATCAATATTATTACCCAATTTATAATCTGCAACTAAAGATTCACGTACAGGTTTGTATTCTGTTTGAAACAGCTTCAAAGCTGCTGCTGTATCCGATTTTTCCAGTAGTCCCGTAACTTGTCCATAAATCAATAGTGAATAGTCACTTCTAGCTTCTACTAAATCAGCTGATACTCCATAGCGGGTATTTCCTTGTATTGATTCATAAAAATCAATTCGTTCTAACACTCGCTTACGCGCTTTACCTAACAATGCTTCTGCCTTTTCTGTTTCTCCTAATTTATTGTACATCTCTCCCACTCGTTCACTTCCTAAGCCTTCTGAATATCTCGAATCATCTGGAATCATTTCCATTACTTTATCCAAAACTTCATTTGCCTTAGTTTTATTGCCTTGTGCTAAAAAATCTTCTGCTAAACGTGTCGCAATATTTCGGTAAGTGTTTGTATAATTACGGTCTGTATTGGAAAAGGAAGCATCTTCACGATTATAATTTGCCCATTCAAATGAACTGAAATTTTTGTACATCTGCTCTACGTTACTTCTCCCTAGTTTTCCCTCAGCACCAAATCGTGTATAAATAGGGATGAACTTATATGAAAAGCCATTGTTTTCTAAATAATCACTTAGATAAAAAATATTATTTGGGTCAGAAATCCCACCACCACTGAAATAGATACTTCTATCCCAATTGTATTCTGCAAACATAGAAATCATTAAAAACTCTGATTTATACAATTGTCTTTTACCTAAAGTAATCGTCACATTGTCAACTATTTTATCTGCATCTTTTTCAGAGACTATACCATACTTTAAAGCATTTTGTTTGTTAACCGGAATTACAATCTTTTCAACCGGTAAATAATTCACTGCCCCTACCGGATAACCATAATAATCTGCCAAGGCAATTTTTGCTGGGTTTTTATCATCCAACAAGAAATTCATTGCTTCTTTGGCTGTCATACTATCTTTTACTAAATATTGTTCGAGCGGTTGAATTGAGTTATACAAATCTTTAATTCCCACAGGATCATATCCGGGGTCAACTAAATAAGGTGTGATTTGTTCTGCCGGCAAACTCATAATTTCTGAAACACTCAAGCCTGTATCCGGTTTTATAATACTATGCAGTTCCGAGAAAATAGATTTTATATTTCCGGCAACCACCATAATGTTATCATTTGTATTGAGTTGGTAGTTTTTGTATTGTAATTTTGATGGAAGTGCTGCTGCATTATAAGTCTTCCGTAAAGACTGCTCTATATTCCAAGGAGAGCCTAATAATGTATAGTTTACAATTTTCACATCATCTCTAAAGTTCTCTGTTTCTTGTAACCCCCAAAGTGGATAGGTATCATTATCTCCATACACAAAAAGTATAGCATTTTTGTCTAAATTATTGAGATAATTATGAGCAAGGGCATATGCTGCCTCTCGTTTTGAGCGGTCATGGTCATCCCAATTTTGGAACCCCATAAGTATAGGAACAACTAAGCATATCGCAGGAATTATCAACGAAATTGATGGTGTTAATTCGCTTTTTCTATATCGTTTAATTAATAAATAAATTCCCTGAACACCCAACCCAATCCAAATTGAGAAAGCATAAAACGAACTAACCAATGCGTAATCTCTTTCTCTTGGCTCAAATGGTTTTACACTTGTATAGAAAATAATTCCGACACTCGTCAATAAAAATAAAGATAAAATTGCCCACCAATGTGTTACATTTCGATTTAATTGAACAAAGAAACCTATTAACCCTAGTAATAATGGCAACATATAATAAACGTTATGCCCTTTGTTTTCTTTGAAAACAGCCGGAAGCTCCGATTGGTCACCAAGTCGTGCATTGTCTATAAAAGAGAATCCGGTAATCCAGTTCCCTCTAGTTGCTTGCATATTTCCTTCCCAGTCATTTTGTTTTCCGGAAAAATTCCACATGAAATAGCGGAAAAACATATAATCCAATTGAAAATCCATAAAGTAGGTCATTTGCTGCCCAAAAGTTGGTGACTGTATATCCAAAAGCTCAGCACTTTTTTTCAAATCCGCTATTCGCAAAGTACCGTCATGTTTTTTCTGAAGGAGTTCATTGTACATTTGTTCAGCAATTTGACGCTTTTGAGCTCTGATTTCCGGATGATCTTCCATATCATTAAAATAAGCTGCATTTAGTGAAAATTCAGGAAAACCATACATAGCAGCATAATTTTCCATCACATCAGGCAAACTGTTGTACATCTTAGGAAAAAACTTTATATGCTTTTTATTGTACACATAATCTTTTCTATCCGAAACTTTTATATACTTCCCTAGCTTATTGTTTTTAACATAGTTCTCTCCTGTTTTCACCATTTCATAATTTCCATTAGCATCTACTGCTATTCCGTCATCAGCTATATTTGCCGTATAGGTTTGTCCATAAATTGTAGGCCAATCTCCGTATTGTTCACGGTTAAAATAATCCAACATTCCCAATGCAGTATCAGGATCATTCAAGTTCATATGTGGGTTTGCATTTGCCCGAATCGGAATTACCAACCAAGCAGAAAACCCGATGAGCATAAAAGCAATAGAGAGAACTAATGTGTTGACAAGTTTTAAATTGTATTTTTTTGAATATTTCAAAGCCAACCAAAAAACCAATGCCAAAATAATTCCTGCTACCGCAGTCCCTGAGTTAAAAGGCATTCCAAAATTATTTACAACATAAACTTCCGTATTTCCAAAGAAAGTCATCATGTAGTTAAATACAACTTTGAATACAAAGAAGAAAAATACTCCAGTTATGACGTTCGCTATTAAAAAACTTTTTACCGTGAATTTATAATTTTTGGCATAGTACAAATAACAAACTGCAGGAACAGCAAGTATCGCCATCAAGTGTACTCCCGTAGAAAGCCCTATAAACAATGAAATTAATAAAAACCATTTGTTAGCTCGTTTTTCATCTGTCTCCTCTTCCCATTTACAACCCATCCAAATCAAAATTGCTGTAAACAAAGAAGCCATGGAATATACTTCTGCCTCTGCTGCAGAAAACCAAAAAGAATCACTAAACATAAATACAGACGCTCCTACAATCCCACTTCCTAATGTTATCCATATTTGAGATTTTGAAAGTGAAGTTTCAAAAGCATTTTCAATTATTTCATTAGGTTTTGACACAAAAAACATTCTTCTCACAAAGTGAGTTATCGTCCAAAAAAGAAACATAATAGTAAGTGCGCTACATACAGCCGACATAGAATTAATTGCCAAAGCATATTTGCTTCCATCACCAAAAGCTAGTCCTGACCAAACTGCTCCTATTATCTGAAACAAAGCTGCACCAGGGGCATGTGTCACACCCAATTTGGCTGAAGAAACGATATATTCACCACAGTCCCAGAAACTTAATTTCCGTTCCATAGTCAACAGATAAACTACTGCTGCAATGAAAAACATGGCGAAACCTATAAACTTGTTCCATTTTTTGAAAGGAATATTCATTTTGCAAAATTTATGTTGCGAAAATAAGAACAATTTTATTGTTTTATAGGTTAATGAACTGTGAAAGTCCTGAATCTAGAAATTAAAATTGTAAAAATTAAATTCCTAATAAAATATTAAATTTTAAACTTTCGTGGAATTCAACTAAAAAAAGCTTAAATTTGCTCGGCAAAAAGCAATGCCTTTATCTGATAAAATCATTCAGGATGCAATTACATTTGATGATGTCCTGTTAGTCCCTTCTTATTCCGAAATTCTTCCCAATCAAGTTTCATTAAAAACGAGATTTACAGAAAACATACAGCTAAATATCCCACTGATATCTGCTGCAATGGATACTGTTTCTGAGTCTAAACTTGCTATTGCCTTGGCTCGTGAAGGTGGAATTTCTTTTATCCACAAAAATATGTCTATTGATGAACAAGCCATGGAGATTGATGCTGTAAAACGTTCAGAAAATGGAATGATTTCAGACCCTGTCACTCTCAGTCGCCATCATAAATTACAAGATGCTGAAGATTTAATGCGAAGATACCGTATATCAGGACTACCTGTGATTGAAGAAAATAGAACTTTAGTAGGAATCATTACCAACCGAGATATTCGTTATCAAACCAATATGAATCAATTGGTAGAAGACGTAATGACCAAAGAGAATTTGATTACTTCTGATATTGATACCGATCTGAATAAGGCTAAAAACATTTTACTAAAAAATCGGATTGAGAAGTTGCCAATTGTAGATGACAATTTTAAACTTATTGGATTAATTACCATAAAAGATATTGATAATTTATCTGAGTTTCCAAATGCTTGTAAAGATAGTCAAGGAAGACTTCGCGTAGGTGCCGGAGTTGGTGTTGGAGCAGAAACTATGGAACGTGTACAAGCCTTGGTGAATAAAGGAGTGGACGTTATTGCTCTTGATTCTGCTCATGGACATTCCAAAGGTGTAATAGACAAAGTGAGAGAAGTTCGAAATACATTTCCTGAGCTAGATATTGTAGGAGGAAACATCGTTACAGGAGCTGCTGCCAAGGATTTAATTGATGCAGGAGCTAATGTTCTAAAGGTTGGTGTTGGACCAGGTTCTATTTGTACTACTCGTGTTGTTGCGGGTGTCGGAGTTCCTCAACTTTCTGCTATCTATGATGTTTATGAGTATGCACATACAAAAAATGTATCTATAATTGCTGATGGTGGAATTAAATTGTCAGGAGATATTGTAAAAGCCATTGCTTCTGGTGCAAACTGTGTGATGGTTGGAAGTTTATTTGCCGGTACAGATGAAGCTCCGGGAGAAGAGGTAATTTATCAAGGTCGTAAATTTAAAACCTACCAAGGGATGGGCTCACTTTCTGCTATGAAACGTGGAAGTAAAGACCGCTATTTTCAATCTGATGCAAAAAAATTAGTTCCAGAAGGAATTGAAGGTAGAGTTCCTTACAAGGGAGCGTTAGCTGATGTTGTTTACCAACTGTGTGGTGGACTTCGTGCCGGAATGGGCTACTGTGGGACTCCAGACATAGATTCACTAATCAAAAATGGTAAATTTGTGAAAATCTCTAATGCCGGACTGGCTGAAAGCCACCCTCATGATGTATTGATCACAAAGGAGGCTCCTAATTATTCAAATTAAATTACTTATATAAAAAAGGGTGACTTTAGATAAGTCACCCTTTTTCATTTATATCTATTTTTTTAAAACTGCCAACCGGCTGTTAGTAAAAATAACCCTCTTCTATTCTCTACATCAGCTACATAATTATAAGTATTTAGTGGAAGTGTGGCGTAATAAACAGTATTGTCATACGTATCATAATCCACATAATCTCCATTTCCAAAAATATAGCTGTATTTCTGTGTTTGGTATTGGTATGCAACATCTAGATAAAATCCTCCAAAATCATATCCGGCACCTATACTAAATCGGTTTGTATCACCTTGAAAGGCTTTTGAAATGTTTCCGGAATTTGTTACACCATCTGTTCCATTTTGATATGTCAACACCAAATTATCATTGTCATACGGAGACTGTACA
Source organism: Moheibacter sp. (assembly GCA_047972025.1). Lineage (GTDB taxonomy): Bacteria > Bacteroidota > Bacteroidia > Flavobacteriales > Weeksellaceae > Moheibacter. Next base: position 22,151 of record JBKEAG010000187.1, on the reverse strand, counting down.
TAGTTATAACCTGCTCGTAGTCTAAATTTATCTACTCGAAATTCACCTCCAAATCGAAACTCACTACTTGACTTCAAATAATCATCATAAAAAGCGTTCGTTGCGGTATAGTACTGAGATGGTTTCAATTTCGTTGAGCCGTTCATATGTAAAGTATAATCAGCGTTTAACGCCAATGACTTTCCTATAACTACTCCGGCACTCGCTACCAATCGACTATTGGAATTTCGGTCAAACTCACTGTAATACAAATCATATTCATAATCAGTATCATTTACTTGTAAATTTGCGAAGAATTCTTCTTGAATATTTCTGTACCAAACGGGACTATGATAAGCTAATCCTAAACGGAATTGCTCGTTAACTTTTCCAATAATACCGGCATTTAATGATACTCCTGTTGCCGAAGAGCGATAAGGAGTTCCATTTAATTCATATCGGTAAACTGTACCGTCAGTATCTTCATCAAAAGCTATATAATTATCATATTGTACATCATGAAAATTCATACCTGCCCCTAAATAGATTTGGTCTTTATAACTCGCTCCAAAATTGATGGACATTTTAGTTTTACGTCCTACCACTTCATCATGGTAACCTGCCATTTTATAAGTAGTGTATTCATTAAGGTCTTCATTTGTCAAAAGTGTTTCTTGGACATTGTCATTTTCTCCTAAATGGATATAATTATCTAAGGACTCTTGTGAATATTTAATCCCAATTGAAAAGCGATTCCAAGCACCTGAATTTGTGTTGAACACAAAGTTACTTCCTATGTTTGAAAAGTCTACATCACTATCATCTGTTTTAAATGTATTTCCAAATTTTGATTCATTTTTATAAGTGGCTACACCCAAACCTACATTTATATCAGAGGTTATGGCAACTGCCAGTCCTGCCGGATTTTGCTCTACGGATGATATATCACCTCCCAAAGCTCCCATAGAACCTCCCATACCCATGTAGCGAGCACTTCCTGCATTGATTTCATTTGAATAAGCCGATACCGAATTTATATCTTGAACCGTTTGAGCATTTACAATTCCTGTAAGACAAATTAATCCAACAAAAAATCTTTTCATATTTTCAAATTTGTATTCTTTATATTTTTTAAACTTATCTTCTTGACGAGCGTCCACCTGAGCTTCTCACTGCTCCTCCTGAACTCCTCATTGAACTTCCAGAGCTACGCATAGAGCTTCCTGAACTACGTGTTGGTGAAGTTGACCGCATAGATGAGTTACTTCTACTAGGCTGTGTGCTTCTTGTATTGGAACGTATATTCGAATTTCTAGGTTGGCTCATATTACCATTTCTACGTGGAGTCGTTGTGCGAATACTAGAGTTAGAACGTGTTCCTGTTGAAGTATTTGGTCGAACGTTTGCAGGACGTGTAGCACGTACAGCTCTTGTTCCGGAAATACCTTGACTTGATTGATTTCTCACATTAGATGAAGTTGTCATTGAGCTATTTCGAGTATTTCTTACTGACCTTACATTACTATTTGAATTTGTTCCGTTACTATTTCGTACAGAATTTCCAGTTCTGGTTTGTCTGATGGCATTATTTCCATTTACAGAAGAACCTCTAAAACGATTATTTGATCGGTAAGCTGTACCGTATGCTAAATTTGAACCTGGTCGCATTCCGGGACGTACATAGTTTCCTCTATGGTAATGCCCTCCATAGTAGCCATATCCTGGATAACCATAATATCCATTACCCCAATAAGAGTTATAGCCATAGAATCCTCCCCAACCCCAGTAAGGGTTACCCCAATGAGGACTGTAGCCATAGTAACCACCCCAACCCCAATAAGGATTGTAATAGTTCCCATAACCCCAAGACCAACCAAGGCTAAAACCAAGATTCCAGCCTCCCCAAGAGTTATAACCGATTCCCCACCATGGGTCATTCCATCCATAATTATTAACCGTAACATCTACACCATCATACCTCCCCCAATCAGAAGTTCCATCAGCTCCTAAAACTACTGTGTTTCCTCCTGTATAAACGCTTATATCTTGAGTTCCATCTTGGCTAGTAGTAGAAGTTTGCTCTTCATAATAAAAATCTTCAGCACCATTACCATTAGCATCAAAGTATGGATTCCCTACCTTTATATCGTAATCCTGAGTAGGCTCAGACTCATGTTCATAAGCATACTCTACCTGCCCATCTTTAGACGGACTATAGTAAACACCATCTGTTTCTCCACTTGAAGCAGCCGTAGTCTGCGAAGAAGTACAAGAAGTCACTCCAAAAATGAACGCTAGTACGCCCATGTAATTGAAGATTTTTTTAGGGTTTATGTAAACTTTTCTCATTTTTATCTTTTTACGATTAGTATTCTTTAAATTTGCTTCCTAAAAATTTAAGACTTTTTTCAGTCTAAAATTAAGAATTAATTATAAAATGGCAATTACTATGCCAATTAATGTTAAACTTTTAAGATGGCAAAACTAACACCTAGAAAGGAAGATTATTCGAAATGGTACAATGAATTAGTTACCCAGACCGGAATGGCGGAAAACTCAAAAGTAAGAGGATGTATGGTTATAAAACCCTACGGTTATGCTATTTGGGAAAAAATGCAGGCTGAACTAGACCGTATGTTCAAAGAAACCGGGCATCAGAATGCCTACTTTCCACTTTTTGTTCCAAAAAGTCTTTTTGAAGCAGAAGAAAAAAATGCTGAAGGTTTTGCCAAAGAATGTGCTGTTGTCACACACTATCGACTAAAAAACAATCCGGATAAAAAAGGGAAACTTATGGTAGATCCCGAAGCCAAGCTAGAGGAAGAATTAGTTGTTCGACCTACTTCTGAAGCGATCATATGGAGTACCTATAAAAACTGGATTCAGTCTTACCGTGACTTACCAATCTTGGTAAATCAGTGGGCAAATGTTGTTCGCTGGGAAATGCGAACCCGTCTATTTTTACGTACTGCCGAGTTCCTTTGGCAAGAAGGACATACTGCTCATGCTACCAAAGATGAGGCTTGGGAAGAAACCAATAAAATGCTAAATGTATATGCTGATTTTGTAGAAGGGTTTATGGGTATACCCGTAGTAAAAGGAATTAAAACACCAAATGAACGATTTGCCGGTGCAGAAGAAACACTTTGTATAGAAGCGTTAATGCAAGACGGAAAGGCATTACAAGCTGGAACCTCTCATTTTCTTGGTCAAAATTTTGCAGAAGCATTTGATGTGAAATTTGCTACTAAAGAAGGTACCTTAGACTATGTTTGGGCAACATCTTGGGGCGTTTCTACCCGACTAATTGGAGCTTTGATTATGACTCACTCTGACGATAACGGTTTGGTTTTACCTCCAAAATTGGCTCCTATTCAGGTTGTAATTGTTCCAATTTATCGTAACGAAGAACAACGCGAGGCTATTTCTAAAGTTGCCGATAAATTATCTGAAGAGTTAAAACAAAAAAGGATTTCAGTGAAATTTGATGATGACGACAATGTAAAACCGGGATGGAAATTTAATGAATACGAACTGAAAGGTGTTCCTATCCGAATTGCAATTGGACCAAGAGATTTAGAAAATGGGCAGGTAGAAATGGCTAGAAGAGATACACTGGAAAAATCATTTGAAAAAATTGATGGATTGTCTGAAATCATTCAATTAAAATTAGATGAAATTCAAAATGATATTTTCAATAAAGCTCTAGTGCATAGAGCACAACACACAACTGAAATCACTACTTATGAAGAATTTAAAGAAGTGTTAGAAAATAAGGGTGGATTTATTTCAGCTTACTGGGATGGAGATACTGAAACGGAAGAAAAAATAAAACAAGAAACAAAAGCTACAATCCGCTGTATTCCTTTTGATGAAACTGATTTGAATGATAAACTAGACTTCTATTCAGGAAAACCTGCTCAGTATAAAGTTCTTTTTGCCAAAGCCTACTAAAGTTTAACAAAAAATTATTACTTCTATAATCTTGTTTGGCTTAATATTCGCTTTCCAAAAAATCACAAAACACTAATGCCTTCTATCAATCTTAGAAGGCATTTTAATGATATTTAAATAAAAATATGTTCACTAAACTATCTACATTCGCACTCTTTCTCCTAACTGGGATTTTAATAAATGCTCAAAACCTTACTATTCAGGGGAAAGTAACTGACACAAATAATATCCCCCTAGAATATGCGGTAGTTTCTATTCAAAACCCTACTAGTTATGAAGAAATTTCTGGAAACATAACTGATGAAAAAGGAGACTTTTCTATAGAAATAGAAAAAGGAGACTATTTATTATATATCGAAACGTTTATGGGAAACTCTTATGAGCAATCTATTTCAATTTCTCAGAACATCAATTTAGGAACAATTAAAATTAAAGAAGATAATATAGTTCTCGAACAAGGAACAATTAACGTCAATAGTGAAGCCTATCGTATGGAGCTAGACAAAAAAATCTATGACGTTGCTAAAGATCCCATGACCAAAGGAAGATCAGTGTCTGATGCTCTACAAAATGTCCCTTCTGTACAGGTAGATGGTGATGGTACAGTTAGTTTAAGGGGAAATGAAAGCGTTCGTATCTTAATTGACGGAAAGCCTTCTGCTTTGATTGGTATATCAGATCCAGCCCAAGCCTTGCAATCACTACCTGCGGATGTTGTGGATAGAATAGAGGTTGTGACCAATCCATCTGCTCGTTATGAAGCAGAGGGGAGTGCCGGTATCATCAATATTATTCTAAAAAAAGGAAAATTACAAGGGTTTAATGGTTCTATAAATATAAACGGAGGTATTCCGACAACTGCAGGAATATCTGCTAACTTAAACTACCGAACCAGCAAATGGAATCTATTTACAAATTTCGGGTATCGTTATGCAGAGAGAGAACGCAGAAACACTTCCCTCACTACTCGATTTGATTCTTCGGGAGTTCCTCGCTATGAGGACATGAATAACAATGCTGAAAGGATTAATAATGGATACAACATCATGTTGGGAACGGAGTATTATCTAGACAATCGTAATACTTTCACGGTTTCAGGAAATTTCAGAAATGGAGATAATGAAAATAATTCAAACATTAATTATTATGATTTTGATTCAAATATGAACCAAACCGCAAGTTCCTACCGTACTGAAAGAGAAAAAGAAGATGACTACAGTGTAGAAGGAAATTTCAGTTTCAAACATGAATTTTTGGAGAAAGGACATGAATTAACCATCGATGCAAGAGCAAATTATTCTGAAGAAACAGAAATAGGGAATTTACGAGAAGTTGGTGAATTTGTAAATTCTACTGAAAGGTCATTTAGTTCTGAAACCGAAAATAGAGTAATTCTATCAGCTGACTATGTTTATCCTTTTGGAGAAAAAGGACGGTTTGAGCTAGGTGCAAGAGGTGAAATGCAAGGAACTTTAACCGATTTTCGTGTAGATAGCTTGATGACAAATAATAATTGGATAGAAAAAGAGAACTTTGTCAACCGAACTGATTACCGGCAAAATGTTTATGCTGCTTATGCTCAGTATGGACAAGCATTTGGAAGTTTCTCATTTTTTGCCGGACTACGAATGGAGAACTCTGACATAGCAGTTAAATCTATTCTCAACAATAGTGTTACCAAAAAGAATTATGTTGACTTTTTCCCTAGTCTGTTTTTAAATTATGAATTAGAAAGTGAGAATCAGTTTCAACTAAGTTACAGCCGAAGAATCAGAAGGCCACGTGGTTGGGATTTGGTTCCATTTCGATCTTATTCCAACAATCGAAATATTTTTATGGGAAACCCAAATTTAGATCCACAATATACAGATTCCTATGAGCTATCTTACATTGCCAAATTTGGAAAATTGATGATTACACCTAACGTTTACTATTCCAACACTCAAGACAATATACAGCGTTATCAAGCCATTACAGAAAGTGGTGTTTTGGTTACTCGTCCTATAAATGTGGGTACAGAAGAGCGATATGGTGGAGATTTAACTTTCACCTATAAACCATGGAAATGGTGGAATATAATGGGGAACGTCAATCTTTTTGGATACAAAACTGAGGGAGAGCATACAGATACTTACGTAGATTCAGGTACAGGAGAAATCCACGCTACAACCACTAATTTTGATGGAGATGGATTTAGTTGGTTTGGACGGTTGACCAATTCATTTACGCTACCTGCTAAATTTTCAATTCAACTAGCAGCAAGTTACAGAGGTGGTATGAAAACAGCACAAAGTAACCGAAAAGCTATGTATGGAGCAGATTTATCCATTAATAAAGATTTATTTAATGACAATGCCACCATTACACTAAACGTGAGGGATTTATTTAACTCTAGAGCATTTGATTACACTTCTTTTGGAGATGACTTTTACATTGACAGCCATAACAGATGGAACGTAAGATCTATAAATTTAACGTTCACTTACCGATTCAATCAGTCTAAAAAAGACCAAAGAAGAAATCAAAACGGTGGACAAGATGGTGAATTTGATATAGGTGGAGAATGATTTATTATAAATATCAATAAAAAGGACACCTTTTAGAAAGGTGTCCTTTTTATTTCTACTTTCTAGGTTTATCATTTAAATTTAATCTCAAAGGGCATACGAAGTTGAACACCTTTATATTCTTTCATTGATTTTAATTCTTGATACATCTGATAGTATTCTACTCCTAATTCTTGTTGGATAATAGACTCTGTTTTTACACCTTGAAACTCTTTTAAATATTCTTCTATCCCACCTTTTCTAAATGGATAATTCATAACTGAATATTCATCATCTAATCCTGCTTTGTTTACTGCTGCTTGAATAGCATCTTCTAGTGTTCCAAGTCTATCAACCAAACCAATTTCTACAGCTTTTGTTCCAGACCAAACTCTACCACCACCAATTGAATCTACTTGTTCAAGTGTCAAATTTCTAGCATTGGACACATGATTTATAAAAATTTTATATACATTTTCTGTCATATTAGTCATAGCTTGAACTCCTGTTGAACTCATTGGTTGAAATGGTGTTTTTAAGAAATTAGAGTTTTCATTTGTAGTTACATAATCAGTTGTTATACCTACATTATTTATTAATTTTTCAACATTAGGAATCATACCCAAAACTCCTATAGAACCTGTAATTGTATTAGGGCTTGCAAAAATAGAATCTGACTCCATAGCAATATAATAGCCCCCTGAAGCTGCCACATCTCCAAACGAAACAATAATTGGCTTTATTTTATGCAACTCTCGTAATTCACTCAATATCTCTTCTGAAGCATCGGCACTTCCTCCTGGGGAGTTAATTCGTAATACAACTGCTTTTACATCATCATTACCCTTCAAGTCTCGAATTGTTTTTTTATACACACCGGATTGAATTCCAGAATAACCATCTCCCGGCATAATAGGTCCCGAAGCATACAGTACAGCAATTTGGTTTCGACTACTTTCTATATCTCTCATGGAAGTATAATCTTCTAGTGTTATTGTATACTTTTTCAACACGTCATGTACGGATTCATCTTTACTTTGAGTTAACTCTAATTTATCAGCAAGAATTTTTTCATATTCAATTTCTGAAATAATTTTATCTACCAATTTATGCTGAAGCGCCAAATCAGGGTTAAAACTATAAAGACTATCTGCTGCTATATTTAGTTGTTCTTTAGTTATAGCTCTTGAGACTGAAATACTAGATGATAAATTCTCCCAAATATCACCTAACAATACACTTAATTGCTCTCTATTCTCTGATGACAACTCTTCTCTCATATAAGGTTCTACCGCTGATTTATACGCTCCATGACGTATGACTTGAAAGTCTACACCATATTTTTCACCAAAATTCTTATAAAACATCACTTCTGTTCCTAGCCCCTGTACTATTACTGTTCCCAATGGATTTTGAAATAGTGAATCTGCTACTGAGTTTAGTGTATAGGCAGATTGATTAGAGTTATGAGAATAAGCATATATAAATTTTCCTGATTTTTTAAAATCTAACAATGCATTTCGTATGTCTGTCAACTGAGTAGCTCCTCCTCTAAAAGTAGAAACTTTTAGACTAATTCCCTTTATATTTTCATCTTCTTTCGCAGACTGAATAGACTGAATTATATCACGGTAATATACTGTAGTACCCGAAGGTGGAGAGATAATGCTCAATTGCTCATCCATTACACTTTCTTTAATAGAAGAGTCAAATGTCAATTCAAGTATAGAACCATCTTTCACTCCCAAACTTTGAGGCCAACTTCCTGCTATAGCAAAAAATGCTAAAACTCCAATTAATGAACCTATTAGAACTAGTGTTAAAATATTACCTATAATAACCGTCAGTATATTACCAAAAAACTTTTTCATTTTGAAATTTTAAATATTTAATTTTGTCTATATGTCTAGACATGTCATCATTTTGTTACTTGGTTCTAATTTATTTGATAAAAAAAATAATTTATCTTGCGCTAAAAGCTTTATAAATAATAAAATCGGAAACATAATAAATGAGTCCAAAATCATTGAAACAAAACCAGAAGAATTTATTTCTAAAAATAACTTCTTAAACCAAACTTTAAAAGTAATTACTCATTTGTCCCCCACTCAACTACTAAAAAAATGTAAAGAAATTGAAACAGAAATGGGACGGGTCTATCTATCTACCCATCAAAAACATCAAGATAGATTGATTGATATTGATATCCTTATGTTTAACAATATCGTATTCAAGAGTAAACAGCTTACTCTCCCCCATCATCAAATAAAGACAAGAAATTTTGTAAAAAAAATTATAAACTATGATAATAATGAAATTTTTAGTTAAATTTGCCGAATAATTTAATTACAAGAGATATAACCAACCCAAAAATTATGAGAAAAATTTATTTACTCTCTAGTCTTCTTTTATGTTTACAGTTTGTAACTGCACAAGAGTTATCTGATTCAATTTCTGTAGATACTACTAATCAAATTGATAATGATAGGACTACTAAAAACACTAAAAAATTCACCAATGCTGAGCGAGAGTTCAACGATTGGTTTATTTCATTATTTCTAGGAGGCAATGCTTTTCAAAATACTGACTTAGTTTCTTGGGGCGATGGGAAATTCACTCCTGGATATGATATTCAATTACAAATTTCCAAAGAAGTAACGCATGCTTTTGCTTTGTCTTTAATGGGACAAATAGGGAAAACCAAACAAGCTGCTGAAGGTAATCATTATGGGCTTAATGCTAAATGGGAAGGTAGAACTGAATATTTTGGTTTGACTCTTATGGGAGATTTAAATCTAAGTAACTTATTTCGACGTGTAGATAATGACTCCCCATATAGATGGGCTGCTCATGCTTATGCTGGTGTAGGTTTAATTGCTTATACAACAGAAAGAAGAGCTGTTGGAGTTTCTGGACCACAATCTGAATGGAGAGAAATACATGATATTAAACTTAATGACAAATCTGCTTTTGCGCAAGTTGGTTTAGGTCTTCGATATAAATTAAATAAACACTTTGATTTTGAAATGCGTTCAATGTACGTTATGTCTGGTGATGAAGAATTTGATGCTTCTGGTGACCCTTTCCCAGGAAGACTTACTTTAGCAGATTTAGAAGAAGGTCGTGATGATAATATGATTACACTTTCATTAGGAGTTCACTACAAAATTGGAAAGCATAAAGAATCACTTCAGTGGCACGATCCTTTAACTTCAATTGTTGCTGTAGCTCCAGTTGCTGTTGGACCATGTGCTGATGATGATAATGATGGAGTTTGTAACTTAAACGATAAATGTCCTGATACTCCTGAAGGAATTAAGGTTGATGGTGCTGGATGCCCTCTTGATACAGATAATGATGGGGTTTATGATTCAATTGATGAATGTCCTACTATTCCTGGTCCTCCAACAAACAATGGTTGTCCAATTCCGGTTGTAGAGGTAAGTATTGAGTCTATTGCAGGTTCTATCACTGGATTAATAGAAGGAATTGAGTTTGATTATGACAGTGACAAAATTCGTCAAATATCTTATCCAAAATTAAATGCTGCATTTGAAATCTTACAAGCTCATCCTGATTATAGATTCTATGTAGAAGGTCATACAGATGCTGCAGGATCTGTTCAATATAACCAAGGACTTTCTGAAAGAAGAGCTGCCTCTGTAGTACGTTACTTAGTTAACAAAGGAATTGCTTCTGACCAATTAGTACCTGTTGGTAAAGGTGAATCTGACTTGAAACACAAAGAATGTGACCCTGCAACAAACTGTTCTGCTAGAAAAAATCTTGAAAACCGTCGAGTTGTATTCAAACCATATGGTGCAGCAATCGAAGGTGTACAGTATAAAGACTAAAAATCACTTTTAATCATAAAACAAAAAAGAGATGCTAATAAGCATCTCTTTTTTTATTTAGAGATATTATTAAATAACACTTCATCCGCACTTTCTTGACCGATAAATAATTATTTATAATATGTCTCCCTATAAATCTCAATTAATAATATTTTCAATGTCAACTATAGAGTTTAATAGGTAAAAACAGATACTATTTATTCTTAAATACAAATAATAAGACAATGGTAACAACAAAAAAAGCTGATCATTTCTGACCAGCTTAAATTTATAAAATAATATTCCTTACTTATTCTTCAATAAATCTCTAATTTCAGTTAATAAACTTTCTTCTGCAGAAGGTTCAGTAGGTGCTTCTTCTTCTTTTCTCTTCATGGAATTAATTCCTTTAATCACCATAAAAATACAAAAGGCAATAATGATAAACTGAACAATTGTATTGATAAAATTACCATAGGTGACTGCAACCTCTGCTGTTCCCGCAGCTTCATCTGCTGCTGCCAGTACATACTTTAACTTCGTAAAGTCCGTACCCCCTGTTAAGTAACCTATTGGTGGCATCAAAACATCATCTACCAATGAGGTAATAATTTTTCCAAACGCACCACCGATTACGACTCCAACTGCCAAATCTACAACACTTCCTCGCATTGCAAACTCTTTAAACTCTTTAAGCATTCCCATAATTCATTAATTTTTTAAGGTTGATATAATATTAAATGATTAATTTCTATTCCAATGAATTTTTGTAACTCCTTCTTTTAGTCCCCATTTATCAGCTAATCCTCCATTTATTTCTACTACAAATTTTGAGTCTTCTTTTGCCGCTTCTACACTTCCTCCCTGACTCATTTCCGAATCAGCTCCCGGCTGAGCATTTCTTGCAATGTTAATTAACACAGAGTCGGGTGAGAAATACATAATATCCAAAGGGATTCTTGTGTCTTTCATATAAAAGGTATGTTTCCGGATATTATCATCTTCAAAAATGAAGAGCATTCCTTTATTTTCATCCATTTGTGAACGATCCATCAGTCCTCTCGCTCTTTCATTAGGCGTTTCAGCTATTTCAATGTCTATCTTTTTTATTTCTTCGTTTTCTTCATTAAAAAAGGTTAATTCTCCTTCTTTTGTAAAAGCTATTTCCACTTTGTTACCTGAACTTTCAGAAATAGTTGCTTGTTCATTTTTGGCATTACACGAAAAGAAAAATACCAGAGTAGCTAAACTAAAAGTTATTTTTTTCATTTTTTAAATCATTTAATCTTTATATACTCTATTTTTTGAAGTAATCATCACAATTATACCAAAGATTATAAAAGGAATACTCAGAATCTGACCATTGTTCAGTCCGACATTTAACATTTGGGCAACAAACTCATCTCCTTGGTCTTCTTTGAAAAATTCAATAAAGAAACGAACACTCCAAAGTAACACAAAAAAGAGTCCGAATATGTACCCCATTTGGTACTTTTTGTTGGTCTTTTTATAGATATGCCAAATTACAAAGAAGATAATAACATAGCAGATAGCTTCATATAATTGTGCCGGATGTCTTGCTACAATTTCCCCATAACTTGTACTTTGCTGTTCAAATTTCACAGCCCATGGTAAATCACTCTGTTTTCCTACAATTTCTGAATTAAAGAAATTCCCTAATCGTATGGCAGCTCCTCCCAAAGGAACTGATAGTGCTACTCTGTCTAGTAGCCAAAATAAATTTCGCTTTACATACTTTCGGTTAAACAAGTAAGAGGAAAATAAAAATCCTAAAGTTGCTCCATGACTCGCCAACCCTCTGAAACCGGAAAATTCATAACCTGATAATAGTCCAAAAAAGGCAGATGACTCAGGATTTTTCTGCACCGGTAAAAAGATTTCTATCAGTGCTTGTCCCACCGGCATTCCTTGGTAGATATCTAAGTTATAAAAAAGTTCACCCAATCGTGCTCCTATAATTACACCTAAAAAAGAATATAGAAACAATGGATCAAGAAGTTTGTAATCAACTTTATCGGTATCAAATATATTTTTCATCACATACCACCCCATCACAAAAGCCAGTATCCAACAAATACTATAATAATGGATTTTTATAAATCCAAAGTCAATCATAATTGGGTCAATGTTCCAAGTAATCGCAGCGATTAAATCTATCATAAATTTTTATTTTTTAGGTACAGGATCAAACCCACTCCCACCCCATGGGTGACATCTTAAAATTCTTTTTGTTCCCAAATATAGTCCTTTTATCAATCCGTGTGTATGTAATGCTTCTAACATATAACTAGAACAAGTTGGGTGAAACCTACAATTGCTTCCCATCCAAGGAGAAATTGCCAATTGATAAAACCGCACCAAACCAACAAACGGAAAAATTAATATTTTTTGAACAATTTTCATTAATTAAATACAAAATTATGAAATCTTAATCGTTTCAGGTTTTATTTCGGTTATCTATTTTTGGTTTTTAATCTTAAAAAATTCCCATAAAACAATTCCTGCACAAACACTTACATTGAGCGAATGTTTTGTTCCACTTTGAGGAATTTCCAAACAAATGTCACTTTGGTTAATAACTTCTTGCTGTACTCCTTCTACTTCATTTCCTAAAATAATGGCATATTTTTTATCAGATTTTATTTCAAATTCTGACAAACTTGTACTCCCCTCAGTTTGTTCTATGGATAACACCTTATAGTCCTGTGATTTCAACCTAGGAATCAATTCATTTATCTCCTTTATATATTCCCATTCTACACTTTCAGTAGCTCCTAAAGCTGTTTTTCGAATCTCCTTATGTGGTGGTACCGCTGTAATTCCACACAGGTAAATTTTTTCAATCAGAAAGGCATCAGATGTCCGAAAAATAGCTCCAATGTTGTGCATACTTCGAATGTTATCCAGCACTACAATAATAGGAATTTTAGTGACTTCTTTAAATTCTTCAATAGAAATACGCCCTAATTCTTCTAATTTTAATTTTCTCATTTCAGTCTATTTCCAATGCTTTGGCTAAATTAGCACTCTTAAACTTATCAGACTTGGCAAAATCATCAAAAAAGAAAGAAACTCCCCTCATGCAACAGTACAATAGCATTAAGGCAAGATATCCTGATGCTTTATTACTCTTTCGTGTAGGAGATTTTTACGAAACATTTGGAAACGATGCTATTCGTTGTGCTAAAATTTTAGATATTGTTTTAACAAAACGAGCAAATGGCTCTGCTTCACACATAGAACTTGCCGGATTCCCACATCATGCTTTGGACACCTATCTTCCCAAATTGGTTCGTGCCGGATTACGTGTTGCTATTTGTGACCAACTGGAAGACCCTAAAATGACTAAAACCATTGTAAAACGTGGTGTAACCGAATTAGTCACTCCCGGAGTTGCTCTAAATGATGAAGTACTTTCTGCTAAAACCAATAACTTTCTGATGTCGGTCCATCCGGAAGGTGAGCGTTTTGGAATTGCCTTACTTGATATTTCAACTGGTGAGTTTTTAATATCTGAAGGAAACAAAGAGCATTTTTATAAACTCGTACAAAGTTTCCGCCCTAGTGAAGTAATTTATCAAAAAAGAAAGAAAATTGAGTTACCTGAAATCAACAGTTCGTTTCAAATTGAAGATTGGGCATTTCAGCATGACTACGCTATTGATAAGTTAACACAACACTTCAAAGTCAAATCACTCAAAGGGTTTGGGCTTGAAAATTTGAAACTAGGAATCATTGCAGCAGGGGCAACTTTCTCTTACTTAGACGAAACACATCATTTTGACATTCAGCACATCACACAAATTCAACGTTTGGATGAAAATAGTTTTGTATGGATGGACCCCTTTACTATTCGGAATTTAGAATTAATTTATTCACCTCATTTGCAAGCAGTTACTTTGTTAAACATTCTAGACCAGACGTGTACTCCTATGGGAGCTAGGCTTCTAAACCGTTGGGTGGTAATGGTGTTGAAAGATTTAGAAAAAATAAAAGCACGTCACCAAATTGTAGATTTTTTTCTAAAAAAAGATGATGATCGAACATTTCTAAGAGAAAGTCTAACCCAAATTAATGATTTGGAACGAATGGCCGGGAAAATTTCTACAGGAAAAATTACACCAAAACAATTATTAACTGTTGCTCAAAGTTTAGAATTAGTTACACAAATCAAATTAAAATTTAAAGCAGATAAAAAGGTTACTTTTCTTTTAGATGAATTAAAAAATTGGAATTCTACTACTCAACTTCTAAACCGAACACTTTCTGACGACCCACCTCATCAAGTAGTGAAGGGAAATGTAATTGCTGAAGGAGTTTCGGAGGAATTGGATCAATTACGAAATTTGCAGTCTAAAGGAAAAGATTTTCTAGAGGAATTACGTGTCAGAGAATCTGAAAGAACCGGAATCCCGAATATAAAAGTATCGTTCAATAATGTTTTTGGGTATTATATAGAAGTTCGGAATACACATAAAGACAAAGTTCCTGAAAACTGGATTAGAAAACAGACGCTTGTCAGTGCAGAGCGTTATATAACAGAAGAGTTAAAGGAGTATGAAAGTCAAATACTAGGTGCAGAAGAAAAAATATTGGCTTTAGAAACCGAACTATTTGGTGAGCTATTGAATGAAGTATTAGGCGAACTAAGTGAAATTCAGAAAACATCACGTATCATTGCTCAACTAGACGTATTATCAACTTTTGCAGAATTGGCAATCAACAACCATTATGTAAAACCCCAAATCAATGAATCTCTTGATTTGCTGATAGAAGACGGACGGCATCCTGTAATTGAAAAACAGTTAAAACATGGTGAAAGCTACATTGCCAATAGTGTTTCACTCGTTCCCTCAGAGCAACAAATCATTATGATTACCGGACCAAATATGTCAGGAAAATCAGCTTTACTCCGCCAAACAGCCTTAATTGTATTGATGGCTCAAATGGGAAGTTTTGTTCCGGCAAAAAACGCACAAATCGGGTTAGTTGATAAAATTTTCACTCGTGTAGGGGCTTCTGATAATATTTCGTCAGGTGAATCCACATTTATGGTAGAAATGAATGAAACAGCGAGTATTCTCAATAATTTATCAGAAAGAAGTTTAATCTTACTTGATGAAATTGGTCGTGGAACCAGCACTTATGACGGAATTTCTATTGCTTGGGCCATTTCAGAGTATTTACATGAGCATAAATTTCAACCCAAAACATTATTTGCTACACACTATCATGAATTAAATGAAATGACTTTATCATTTCCCCGAATCAAAAATTATAATGTAAGTGTAAAAGAGGCTAAGGATACTATTTTATTTCTACGCAAACTAGTTCCGGGTGGAAGTGAGCATAGTTTTGGAATTCATGTAGCAAAGATGGCAGGAATGCCACGATGGGTTTTGAAGCGAGCAAATGAAGTTTTAAAGACATTAGAAAGTGCGCATGTAAGTGAACAAACTTCGCAAAAAACTAAAAAATTAACGGAAGAAAATCTACAATTGAGCTTTTTTCAATTAGACGACCCTATTTTAGAAGCAATTAGAGAAGAATTACTGGGTATTGACATTAATACACTCACTCCTGTTGAAGCTCTGATGAAACTCAATGAAATTAAACGAAAACTTGGAAAATAAATTTGGAACAATAGTTGTAAATTTGAAAAACAAAAAAACCTAAATTGATATGAAAAAATTAATTACTTTAACTTCCATCGGACTCGTTATTTGGGCGTGTTCTACTAACCCACTGACTGGGCGAAAATCATTAGCCTTGGTTTCCAATACAGAATTGTTTCCTCAAGCATTTTCTCAGTATGATCAAGTGCTAGACGAAAGTCAAGTAGATAAAACTTCGGCTAATGCCAAAATGATTACCAATGTAGGACAGCGAATAAAAGCTGCTGCTGAAAAATACTATGCAGAAAAAGGACATTCTCAAGCTCTAAAAGGATATGAATGGGAATTTAGTTTAATCAAAAATGACCAACTAAATGCTTGGTGTATGCCGGGTGGAAAAGTGGCTTTCTATACTGGAATTTTACCTATTTGCAAAGATGAAACCGGCGTAGCAGTCGTGATGGGGCATGAGGTTTTTCATGCTTTAGCAGGACATAGTGCGGAGCAAGTAAGTAACTCTATGGTTGCACAGGGCTTGATGTTAGGAGGAAATGCTGTGATTTCGAATGACCAATGGAGGGGTGTTTTTAACGACTTATATCCTGTAGGAGCTCAGTTAGGAATGTTAAAATATGGGCGAAATATGGAGTTAGATGCAGACGAAGGTGGTCTTTACTTAATGGCTATGGCAGGCTATAACCCAAAAGAAGCTGCTCCTTTTTGGGAGCGAATGAGTCAGGCTTCTAGTGGTGGACAAGCTCCACCGGAGTTTATGAGTACACACCCTAATCCCGGAAATCGTATTGCACAAATTAATGCTATCATGGACAAAGCTATGGCATTTTATAATGCAAGTCCTTACAAAGGAAAATAATAAATGTTAGGGTGACAAATAAAAAAGGTTCTCAAATTGAGAACCTTTATCTAAATAAATCATTCATTCAGAATACTTTTCAGATCAGCTGGTGAATAGTTAACTGACTTTAGCGTTTTATCATCTTCTTTTCGGAATACTAAGAATAGTCCATCTACTTCTCTGAAATAACTTTCTGTTCCATCTTTCTCCAAATAGTGTTTCATAGTAGCTTCAGCTTCTTCTTGAGTTTTACATGCCTTACTCATATTAGAGCGCTGAACTTCATCAAACAAATCAGAGAATTTATCTTTTAATCCAAATTCTAAAATGGCTCCCGATAACACATACTGAATGTCACAAAGGGCATCTGCTATTTCTACTAAATCTTTATCTGCAATGGCTTCCTCCAACTCCTTTAATTCTTCTGCAATTAAGGAAACACGTAATTTACATCTTGCTTCTGAGGGTATCTGAGGATTATCTAAAATAGGATGTTGAAATGTTTTGTGAAATTCGGCTACCGAGGTTAAACTTTTTGGATCTTTCATATTTTAAATTTTAACGTGTACAAAAATAGAAAGTTTCCATTTATTTAAACTAGAATAAACACAAAGATTTAAATTCGAAAAAGCGAAGTAAATAATAAAAAAGGAACTCAGTTTGAGTTCCTTTTTTAGCTCTATTTATTGTAATAATTACCTTAATTTCAGGATATAATTAAGCAACTACTTCTTTCACACGGTCAGCCGCTTCTTGTAGTGTAATTGCTGAAAGAACCTTTAATCCGGAATCATCAATCATCTTTTTGGCAATTTCGGCATTAGTCCCTTGTAAACGAACAATGATTGGAACTTTAATTGCATCACCCATATTTTGATATGCGTCTAATATTCCCTGTGCTACACGGTCACAACGAACGATTCCACCAAAAATATTGACTAAGATTGCCTTCACATTTGGGTCTTTTAATATAATTCGGAATGCTTTTTCTACACGTTCAGCATCGGCAGTACCTCCTACGTCTAAGAAGTTTGCAGGGTTTCCTCCTGAAAGTTTAATGATGTCCATCGTTGCCATTGCTAGTCCTGCTCCATTTACCATACAACCTACATTTCCATCTAGCTTCACGAAGTTTAATCCGGCCTCATCTGCTTCAACTTCTGTTGGATCTTCTTCCCTTTTATCACGAAGTTCCGCAATGTCTTTATGACGGAAAAGCGCATTATCATCAATCGTTACTTTTGCATCAACTGCCATAATTTGGTTATCAGATGTTTTTAGCACCGGATTAATTTCAAATAATGACGAATCGGTTCCTACAAATGCTTTGTAAAGTGCATCAATGAACTTTACTCCGTCTTTGAACGCTACTCCACTCAATCCTAAGTTAAATGCAATTTTACGTGCTTGAAACCCCTGTAAACCAACTGCTGGGTCTATTTCTTCCAAAAATATTTTATCTGGTGTTTCTTCTGCTACAGTTTCTATATCCATACCTCCTTCGGTTGAATACATGATCATATTTACTCCTTTGGCACGGTTCAAAAGAACGGATACATAAAACTCTTCTGTTTCCACCTCACCAGGGTAGTACACATCTTCTGCTATCAAAACTTGATGAACCGTCTTTCCCTCTGCCGAAGTTTGCGGTGTCACCAATTGCATACCGATGATTTCATTTGCTTTTTCTTTTACTTCATCAAGGCTTTTTGCTAGTTTCACTCCACCGCCTTTTCCACGACCTCCGGCATGTACTTGTGCTTTTACAACATGCCATCCTGTTCCGGTTTCTTCGGTTAACTTTTTAGCTGCACTTACGGCCTCGTCAGCAGTCAAAGCAACAATTCCCCTTTGGATTTTTACACCGTATTTACTTAGTAGTTCTTTTCCTTGATATTCGTGAAGATTCATATTGTATATTTTTTTAAAAATCGTAGCCACAAATGTAAGGATTCTGTTGGACTTAATCTGCTTAATACAATTTGATTTTAGTTATTTAAATCTAAATTATTGGAATTATTAAAAATTGTATTATATACAGAAAATATTTCTATATTGTAAACTACAAGTAAAATTTTAAACGAACCTATGTCAAACTCTCTAAACCAAGAATTAAAAAAACCGGGCTATACACTACAGCCTTGGCAACAAACAAAGGTCTTCCAAGTAAATAGAGAAATAGAATCAGGAAAAATAAAACTCAACCACGCATTTGAATTTCATCTCAACTACCTAAGACAACAAAATAAAAACCACTATATAAGCATTGTTCGGAATAACTATAAAATAAACGACAAAGACCCCGATTTACTAATTTCTAAAATAGCGCATGAATTACAGCAATCACTCTACCCTATGGTTTTTAGTATAGATGAAACCGGAAAAATTCTGGGTATAGAAAATTTTTCGATAATTCAAGACAATTGGAATCGGCAAAAACAACTGATCCAAAATAAATACGAAGGCGAAGGGACTTTACTGATTATCCAATCTATGGAAAAAAGACTTGAATCAAAGATGACCTTTTACAAATCTACAACAAACGATTTGGCTCATATCGGTTTATTTTTACCCGTTTATCACTCATATGATTCGTCTCTGAAAATAGAGTCCGAAACTATGTCTTTGCCAATTTTGGGAAAAAATGAAATAACCGTCTTAGGCGAATTAACCTTAGAAAACGAACCTGGCACAAAACCTACATTTAGATTTCACGGCAAACCGGCTCTAACCGAAGAACAAGAAAACCAACTAAAAGAACGATTAAAAAAACAACAGATAGACATAAACAGTGAAAAATTAGAAGGCGATATCCAATTTACAACTGATTTAAGTAATACCCCATTTGGAAAAACAGACATTTCTATTGAGCTGAATTTAGGTGAAAAATGGACGTACAAAGAAAAGCTGGAATACCGTTTTAAACGAGTCATTATACCTCAAAGCAGATTTTTATCAGATTAATAACAATATTGAATATTTTTTCATATATTACGTGTGTAATAAGTATTTACTTTTTTTCGATTATTGAGTTTTTAAATGAATTTTTATGAGTATTCCAACCAACTACGAATACACGATTCAGAGAGGTGATACACTTTCTTCCATTGCCCAAAAACACGGAATCAATGACTGGCAAGAACTTCGCGCATATCACAATGCAAATGTACCCTTAGAAGATTTAATGGGACCTGAAACCAATTTCAACAATGGAGGAAAACTCAAATATGTTCTCATTCCGCCACAAAAACCTCAACAGGAAAGCATATTAGCTGATTCAATTAAATTTCAAAACAATAAAGGGATATTAATTGAAGAGGGATATATTTTTGTTGGAAGTAATATTTTAAAACATGGTGGAAATAAAAAGTATTACATAACGAATGCTAACGGAATAAAATCATATGATTGGGTGGCGGGAGATAGTCCAAGTTTAGAGGAAGAAGAAAGAATGTGCAGTGGCTTAAGTAAAACTAGATTAGAAAATATAAAAAAATGGAAAACATCAAACCTAGAGGAATCTCTAAGTAGTACTTTGTATACTCTGTCAGATACAGGAAGTGATGCCAAAAAATTGGCTTCACACTTTTTTAATGGTGCAGGAGAAATGTTCAAATTTGATTCAAATACTAATCTTTCGAAAGAAATTAAATCATCAGATACTTATAAAGCTTTTCTAAAGAATGTCATAGAAAAGATAAAACAAGAAATGATAGACGGGAGTCTCAAACAAGAAAATAAAGATGGAACGTATAGCATATTGAGGTTTACCGATATTGTCTTACCTAGTTATGGATTTATCGAGGCTTTGGGAAAAAATGATGATGCGGCAACTTTTATTGGAGGGGTTCAGGCATGTATTCTCAAATATCAACTCTATAAGGATGGAAATAAATATATAGCTTCTATCAAAAATGTATTTTTTTATGACACATTTGGAGCCGGATGGGACGACGCTTGCAATACTGGAAAATCGTATAGCAATGGTCTAGTTGCTATGTTTATTCTTCAACACTATAGAAACATAGGAAATACGTTGAAATATCAACCTTTCATAATATGTGTAGAAATAAATTATTGAAAAATGAGATCAATTAGTATTATATCGTATATATTTTCATTTACCTATCTGATTCTGTATAGCTATTTAAATACAATGATTTCTGCATTTGGAATCATTGCTATTCTAATTTTATTAGGACTTTTTATTTTTTTAACTTTCAAACTACTAAAGAAAATACTTTTTGTAGCCCCACTATTCGTCATTGTCATTAATTCAATTTTATTATTTTTTTATATAGAGTTAATTTGGATTATATTACTCAACCTATTGATGGGATTTTTTTATGTACGGTTAAACTATAAATATAGTAAATCATGAATGATAATATATTTGAAGTAACTCGCTTGGCATCTCAGGAACTAGGGCAGTATAAATTTTACCTTGAAGAAGAAACCATCCCTGCTGAAAAGCAAACCACAGAAGAAGAACAAGAACAAAGTTCCGGTACTGCTTCCGAACACGATAAAAAATACGTAGTTATCCAAAAGGGACAAGCACAGTGTTCACAAGGAACAGACTTCCCTCAGTTTAAGGTGCAGAGCCATCAACTACAACACGCCAATGGCGATACTCAAGACCACCTCATCGTAACCGAAGAAGACGTACTGTTTAACCCGCCTACTACCTCCTTTGCCAAATCCAAATGCACATATCTCACCTCCCAAAACGGTGGTTCTCCTACCCCATGCGCTTATGCTCCGGGTGGAAAGTGGAAAAAGACCTATGAGAAAATGAAGGTCATGGACAAACAGGTCGTTACCGAAATATCAGAATTAGACTGTCCCATAGTACCGCCACAAGTAGGGAAAATCACCATATTCAAACACGGGCAAACACAGGAAGCAACCGCCGCACATTTTAATAATGTGACCGAAGAAGAGCTTCTGATGATTTCACCACTGGCAGAAAAACCCGAAGAAGGAAAAGAAATCCCGAAAGTAAAATACATAAAAGCTACTGCTCAGGAAACCAAAGCGACACAGAAGAGCAACACGACCAAAAAAGATGTCAAGGATAACGAGAAACTCGAACAGCGAACTGATAAAGTTACAGCAATAAAAGTAAAATTAGGCGAGATGGTTAACTTTGAAGTGACCGACTGGTGGAACAAAGCCAAAGCAGATAAGGCTCTTACCTGCTGGGAAGTTCTGCACAGTTCTGACTCTAACCAAGACTGGAACGACCCCATACTCATCAACTATGAACAAAAAGGCGAAAAACTCGAACGGGATTTCGATTCGCCCGGCTACTACCGGGTGTTTGCTTACGGAAACCCCGACAGCA
>JBKEAG010000148.1:0-2952 GCA_047972025.1 Moheibacter sp. | reverse complement strand
CCGATTCTCTTCACTCCCAAAGCTATCATTTCTTCGGCATCTTTTTTGGAACGAACTCCTCCTGATGCCTTTACAGATAGCTCTCCCTTATGTTCCATCATCAACTTTATAACGTGTGGATTGGCTCCATTTGGTTCATTGTTCGGTGTTATATAGAATCCGGTAGATGATTTCACAAAAATATCTTCTAATGGGAATTCTGTAAATTTCTCTTCTGACACTTTTCGAATTAACTTTGTGATACCTACAATCTCCTCATTTGTCAAAGCAGCTGTTTCTATAATCCACTTTACTTTTTTATCAGCATTTAAACCAACTTTAGTACAAATCTCAATTTCTTCTTGTACCTTTCCTATGTTTCCACTTTTAAATGCAGTATAGTCTGTCACAAAATCCAATTCATCTGCACCATCTGCTATTGCTCGCTGTGCTTCTGATAGCTTTAAATCTACATTATTCTTACCCTCAGGGAAATCAATGACCGTTCCTAACTTTACTTTTGACTTTAACTCGTCTAATAACATCCGACTTGACCGAACATAGTCCGGACGAACCATAACAGCAAAGAAATTATTTTCATCTGCTTCTCTAATTAATTTATGGACAACTTCTAATGTTTCGGAGTCTGAGAGACCACTTTGTTTGGGGGTTTTTAAGTAAGTTGAATCCAAATAATCGCCTAACCTCATATTATTTGTTTTTTCTAGCTGCAAAATTAATAATTTAAAATGGCATATACCGGAAAATGATCGCTATAACCTCCTAGATATTTTGTTCCGGCAAAAGTACGAAAGGGCATTCCCTTGTATTTTTTGTCCCATTCCTGCACTGATCGGTCATTGTAGATGTGTGCTGAGTGAAACTGAACTTTTGCCTCTGAGTTAGATAAAAAATATTTTGAAAACAATATTTGGTCAAATATAATCCACTTTCCCTCGTGTTTCAGTGTTCCTTTTTTATATAGCATGTTTAACATGGGGTTGTACAATTCTTTTTCATGGATAGCTATTTCTCCCTTAGATTTTAAAATAGACTGAGCATCTTTGTCATTCGGGTTCCCATTTAAATCTCCCATCAGAATAATTTGAGATTCAATATTTTTTTCTAAAATGCTATCTATTTTTACTCGAATTTCATTTAAAATTTGATTTCGAAATGCTGTGTTTTTTCCTGAATCTCTTCGTGATGGCAAATGTGCAACAAACAAGTGAATGGACTTTCCTTCCAAAGTCAGCTCTGTATATAAAACATCTCGTGTATAGTCTCGATTTTCAGCTCTATTTTCATTAAAAAATACAGATCGAATTGGTTCTGCTTTTTTTACAATCACTTTTTCACGTCTGTATAAAATTGCTGTGTCAATTCCTCTTTCATCCAAAGAATCAAAATGAATAAAACCATAACCAAACTCAGCCAAATGCTGTGACTGAACCAAATCTGTCAAAACATTTTTATTTTCTACCTCTGCCAGACCTATTACCAAAGGCAGTTCTCCGGTTTCTTTTTTCCCTATTTCACTCAGTACGCTGCTGATTTTTCCTACTTTATTTTCATATCGGTTTTTAGTCCATTTCTTACTTCCGGTTGGTGTAAATTCATTTTCAAATTTATCTGGATCATCTGAAATGTCAAAAAAATTCTCTGTGTTATAAAAAACAATTGTTCCTAACTTCATAAAGTTCTTTATTCAAAAATCTAAAAATAGAAAAATCCTTTTATTAAAAAAGAAATGTGATTTAATTCTTTAATTTTACCCCACATAAAAACCACATTCAAAAAATGCAAATACAGTATTTGTTTGAAATTATAGGAACCATTGTTTTTGCTATTTCAGGAGCTTTAGCTGCTGATGAAAATTCGGGTAAAGATTGGTTTGGAATTACCTTCATTGGATTTATTACGGCAATTGGAGGTGGTAGTTTACGTGATATGTTACTTGGGAGTTATCCGTTGGCTTGGATAAATGATGTGAACTTTATTTATGCAATTGTATTTGGAATTATTTTAACAAAAATTCTCTATAAACCACTTGAACAATACAGGAGAACGCTATTTCTTTTTGATACTATGGGAATTGCGTTATTTACAATTTTGGGAACAGAAAAATCACTTGAATTAGGTGTGCATCCCGTTATTGCAGCAATTATGGGAATGTTTTCTGCTGTTATGGGAGGTGTGATTCGTGATACTTTGACTAATTCAACCCCTGTAATTTTCAGAAAAGAGGTTTATGCAACCGCTTGTTTGGTGGGTGCAATTATATTTTTAATTTTATATGGATTTGATGTAAACAGAACGGTTAATTTCTTAATTTCGGGTTCATTAATCATTGCCATCCGAATTTTGGCAGTATATTTCAAATGGAGCATCCCAAAATTCAAATAATATGTTAGAATTTATAGATAAATCTGTCTGGACAGGACGGTTTGATGACGAAGATGGTGATTTAGGTTTACGTTGGCATCAGGTAGTAAAAACAAAGAATTTCTCTGAATTGGTATATAACACTGATGATTCTATTGCGCTTTTGGGATTTTGTTCTGATGAAGGTGTTAGGCGAAACAAGGGGAGAGTTGGTGCGAAAAATGCTCCTAATCAAATCCGAAAAGCATTGGCGAATCTTCCTTTTGATATTCATCGGCAAAAGTCGATTCTAGATTTTGGAAATATTGTTCTAGAAAATAATATGCTGGAAAATGCTAGAAATGAACAAATTGAATGTGTTTCTGAATTAATGAAGAACAATTACCTTCCAATTATTTTGGGTGGTGGACATGAAACGGCACTTGGAAATTTTTTAGGAATGGCGACTCAGCATGAAAAAATTGGTATCATAAATATAGATGCCCATTTTGATTTACGTATTCCGGTAGAAGGAAGTACTTCGGGAACACCTTTTTTTGAAATGGCAAATTATTGCCAACAGAACAATCGTGAATTTCATTATTGCTG
>JBKEAG010000147.1:0-42871 GCA_047972025.1 Moheibacter sp. | reverse complement strand
TTTAGGAAATTGACAAAAATACCTTGTGCTGTCTCAGGTCTTAGGTATAAATCCATAGCAGTATCAGCAGTAGCACCTAATTTTGTTCCAAACATCAAGTTAAATTGACGAACTTCCGTCCAATTTTTGGAACCGGTCAGTGGGTCAGCAATTTCTAATTCTTCTATCAAAGCCTTTACATCTGCTAGATTTTCAGTTTCTAGCGCTTTTCCCATTCTACTGAGTATAGTATTGATTTTTTCTTGATAGTCAACTACACGCTGATTAGTGTTCAAAAATTGTTCTTTGTCAAACGAATCTCCAAATCGTTTAGCAGCCTTCTCTACTTCTTTGTTGATTTTTCCTTCTATTTTTGCACAATAATCTTCAATTAACACGTCTGCACGGTATCGTTTTTTAGAATCTTTATTGTCAATCAAAGGGTCGTTAAACGCATCAACATGACCGGATGCCTTCCAAGTCGTTGGATGCATAAAAATAGCAGAGTCAATTCCTACAATATTTTCATTAAGTTGAACCATAGCTTTCCACCAATATTGTTTGATGTTGTTCTTTAGTTCAGTACCATTTTGTCCATAATCGTAAACGGCTGACAATCCGTCGTATATTTCACTGGATTGAAAGATGAAACCGTACTCTTTGGCATGTGAAATGATTCGTTTGAAAATATCGTCTGACATAATTTTGATTTAGGTTGCGAATTTAAACAATTTGATAGAAATTGAGGATATTGAATAATTTAAAGAAACCTTCAATATATTGAAAGTTTCTTTAAGTTATTCTTTTATTTCTGAATCAGAATCATTGGGCTGATTATCTTTTTTTACATTCTCCTCTGTAGCAACATTGGTTTTAGTTTCCTGAACTTTATTTTCAATCATTTTCTGTTGATCTTCCTTGGATTTTCCTAAATATTCAGGAAGACTAAGCCCAGCCATATTAAACAAATCGTTCAAAGGAGGAACTGTTTTCATCATTCCCGAAACAAAATTGGCGGTGGAGGTATTTCCTTCGGCATTATTTCCACCATCCCAAACAGTAACTTTGTCTATTTTGATGTTTTTCACAGCTTCTACTTGCGTTCTAACTAATTCCGGCAATTTCTCTAGTAACAATAATTGGAATGCACTTGTAGAATCACCTCCAGCTGCTTTTACCATTTGGTCGTAACCTTCAGCTTGCTTAGTCAAAATTTCAAATAGACCTTTTGCTTCGGCTTCCATTTTAGCATAAATCGCATCTGCTTCACCTTTTGCTTTTAGTCGTATTTTTTCAGCTTCAGCTTCAGCATCGATAATGGCTTTCTGTTTAGAAATTTGAGCTGGAACAACAATGTTTGCATTTTGTGTAGAGCGCTCTCTTTCAGCTCTGGCAGTTTCAGCTTTTTGTTCTGCAACGTAGGATTCTTCTAATGCTTTTGCTGCTTGTACTTTTTCGGCTGTCATTGCTATTTTTAGAGCTTCAGCTTCTTTTTCACGTCGTAGGGCATCTGAATTTGCAATAGTAATTTTGGCTTCATTTTCTCCTTCAACAGCTTTTGAATTTGCCATAGATGTTGCAACCCTGGACTCCTTGTCTGCTTCTGCTTTTCCTATGTTTTCATCTTTTGCGGCAGAGGCAATGCTTACTTCTCTGTCTTTTTGGGTTACGGCAATTCGTACATCACGGTCTCGGTTTGTTTCGGCTATTTCAACCTCTCGGGTTCTATCTGCACTTGCTTTTCCGGTTTCTCCTATTTTTTCTTGTTCAGCAACAGAAATTTTGGCTTCGTTTATCGCTTTCGCAGCAGCTTCTTTTCCTAGTGCTTCTATATAACCGGACTCATCTTTGATGTCGGTAACGTTTACGTTGATTAACTTTAAACCGATTTTCTTTAATTCGGTATCTACGTTTTTGGAAATATTTTCTAAGAATTTATCACGGTCAGAGTTGATTTCTTCAATGGTCATTGTTGCAATAACTAAACGCAATTGTCCAAATAAAATGTCTTTGGAAAGTTCTTGAATCTGATCAGGAGATAGTCCAAGTAATCTTTCTGCAGCATTACCCATCGTATCAGGTTCTGTAGAAATTGCTATGGTAAAGCGGCAAGGGACATCTACCCGAATGTTTTGGCGAGAAAGAGCATTGGTTAAATTGGCTTCAATCGAGATGGGTTTCAAGTCTAGATAGGCATAGTCCTGAATAACGGGCCAAACAAAAGCTCCACCTCCATGTATACATTTTGCAGAGCTACCACCTGTTTTCCCATAAATTACAAGAATTTTGTCAGATGGGCATCTTTTGTAACGTGAGATTAGAGCCAAAAAGGTGACAAAAAATACAAAAACGGCTACTACAATGAGTATGAGAGTACCGGATAATTCCATAGTTTTATGAATTAGAAGTTAAAAGAAATTAGTTTAGAATTAAATTTTTGAGACAATTAAAATTTGATTTTGAATAGCATTTACTTTTATGATGCTACTGGATGAAATCGTTTCTTTGGATTCGGTCATAGCCTGTAATTCATGATTTGAGCCTTGCCAAGAAATCTGTACTTTCCCAACCCCTGATTTATTGGGAGGAATGTTTAGGTAAACTTCACCGGTTTTACCTACTAGCTGTTGGATGTTGAATGTATTGTCTTCTGTTAATTTTAAAATTTGAGAAATTAAAAAGAAAAATAACGCTACAAAAATAATTCCTACAACTATTGCAATCCCAATGAGTGTTGATTTGCTAGATATGCTGTTGTAAAAAGCAACACCCGTCCACCCGAAACCGAGTAGAAAGTTGATAAGGTTGCGTAGAGAAAATAGTTGAAAAGGTGCATCAACATGATCTAAATCACCATCAAAATCTGCTTCTAATCCGGTAGAAGAATCGCCACCTAAAAAAGTCAATAAGGTTTGAATCAAAAAAATAGAACTGGCTACAATGGCTACAATCCAAAAACCTTGTTGTAGGCTATCCATTCCATCTAAAAATGTTAACATTTAGTTTGAAAATTAAAATTCGGTTTTAAAGATATGTAATTCTATTTAAATTCGTTTAAGTTCCAATAGAATTTGAATTAAAATTTAGTTTGAGTACCGCATCCATTTCCACATTTCTTTTAAAGATGGTTTTTTTCCGTACATCAAAATCCCAACTCGGTAAATTTTGGATGCAAAATAAACCATGAGCAGCATACTTCCGATGAGTAGAGCTAGAGACAATGCCACTTCCCACCATTCTACCCCAAAAGGCAAACGGGTTACCATAGAAATAGGGGACGTGAGTGGAATGATGGATAACCAAAAAGAAACCGGACCATCAGGGTTTTCTAGTGTTGTGAAACTACCATATAGGGCAATTATCATCGGAAAAATTGGATAAAATGTAAATTGCTGAGTGTCAGTGTCGTTATCCACGGCAGAACCAATTGCAGCAAAAACGGAACTGTAAAATAAATAGCCTAAGAAAAAGAATAAAATAAATAACCCTAAAATCAATGGGTAATTTAAGTCAAGTAATGCGTCAAAAATACCTTTGGTATCCATTAGCCATTCTGGGTTTTGAGCCATTATTTCCTGTGCTTCGGTTGTGTTTAAATCAGTTGGAATTTTATTGGCTAGGATGGTAGAACCAATAGTTAGTAAACCAACGCCCATCAGAATCCAAATTGTAAATTGAGTGAGGGCTACAAACGTAGTTCCAAGGATTTTCCCCATCATGAGATTAAATGGTTTTACTGAAGAAATGATGATTTCTACCACACGATTGTTTTTCTCCTCTACTACACTTCGCATTACTTTTACACCATAAATCATGATAAACATGAAGATAATATAGGCTAGAAACATAGCCAATCCAAATTTTATAAATTCACCTTTGTCTTCCTCACCACCTTTTAGATTAAATGTTTTTAGGTTAACATCTGCTTTTAGATTTTGAATTTCATCATGTGTGATTCCGGCTTGTTCTAGTTTCAGTTCCTCTATTCGTTTATTGAGCTTTTTTTCCAAACCTTCTTTGAACCCAATTCCAATATTGCCGTTTGTTGTAAGTTCAATTCCCTTTTCGAGAGTTTCATAATTATTCTGTTCAAATTTTGGAATAACCAAAAGTCCGTTTAGGGTTTTACTTCCCAATAAAGTGTCTTTAATTCCCTGAATGTCTTGAGTGCCATAGAAATTGTAAATTTCATTTTGGTCAGAAACTAATGATGTGATAAAATCTTTACTTTCATCAACTACGGCTATGCTTTTTTGGTCAGAGTTTGCCATCATCATCCAAGCTACTATTCCTCCAATTCCTGCCATGATGAGTGGAGAAAGTACGGTCATAATGATAAATGTCTTATTTTTCACTTGTGTGAGAAATTCTCTTTTTGCGACTAATAAAATTTGATTCATGGCTTAATTTTTAACAGCTTGTAAAAAGATTTCATTCATAGAAGGAATGGCTTCTTGAAATTGTATAATGTGTCCAACTTGAGATATGTTTTTCAACAAATCATTAGAGGCACTTCCTTCGAGAAGTATGGTAGAGAATTTTCGAGAAAATCCATTATCAATAATGTTTTCAATGGTATATAAATGAGTGAAAGTTGTCCATTTTTCATTATTTATATCATCTAATTCAATAATGTATTTTCCGGTTTTGAAACTTTGTTTTATATGATTGATTTCACCATCAAGTATTTTGTTGGATTTGTCGATGAGTGCAATATGGTCACACATTTCTTCTACGGATTCCATTCTGTGTGTTGAGAAGATAATGGTTGTCCCTTTGTCGCGTAACTCCATAATCTCGTTTGCAATAATTTTTGCGTTTACAGGGTCAAATCCACTAAAAGGTTCATCAAAAATCAAAAGTTCCGGTTCGTGTAGAACGGTGATGACAAACTGTACTTTTTGTCCCATTCCTTTGGAAAGTTCGGTTAGTTTTTTATTCCACCATTCAGAAATCCCCAATTTTTCAAACCAATATTTTGTTTTTTTGTGAGCATCTACATTAGAAAGCCCTTTGAGTTTGGCAAAATAAAGTGCTTGTTCCCCTATTTTCATATTATTGTAAAGTCCACGTTCTTCCGGCATATAGCCTACCATTGGAATTACAGATTTGTCCAATTGCTTTCCGGCTATAGTAACAGTTCCTTTATCAGGAGCGGTTATTTGATTGATGATACGAAGAAAAGTAGTTTTTCCGGCTCCATTGGGTCCCAAAAGTCCGTAGATAGAACCTTGAGGAATGTTTAGGTCAAAATCGTTGAGTGCAATTTTTTTCCCGTATTGTTTTGTGAGCCCTTTTGCTACAAGCAAATCTGACATAGAATGATTTTTTGTAATAGGTGTGAATTATTCTGCAAATGTTACAAAATAAATTAAGAGTCTGTCTAAATTTTATTTTTGAGAATGATTACTAACTATTTTTGAGCGAAATAAGGTAGATTATTCTGATAAAAAATTTAACGAAATTACAGTCAAAAAGAGTCATAATCAACTTGAAGGATAAATTTTAGACAGGCATCTAAGATGTCAATAAACTTTATGAAAGAGAACTAAGCTAGAAAACCAAATTAAAACTTATCATCTATAAACTCTTGTACTTTTTTGACAATAATTGGAGTAGCAATGAGAATGGCTACAGAAAGTACTGTTTTTCCGGTTTTTCCTAAATTAAATTTAGATTGAGCTTGTTTGGAAATAAGGTTTAGAGCAGTGTTGACTCCTGTCCCAATGGGTGTTTGTAGAGATTTTGTACTGGAGTTTTTGACAAATTTATTCAGTGTATTGACAAAAAAGCCATTTTTTGCATTTTGGTCATAAATTGCCATTTCTTGTTTCAATTCACGCTTAGCAGCTCTTAATTCTTTTAAACTTGTAATTTTAGCCATTTCTTTGGTTGTCTTCTATGTTTTCAATAGCATCCATTGCCGCTACAATTACTTTATTTGTGATGTATAGAATGATTTTTTTTCGAAAGATGTAGAAAAGAATAAATATGACAGTATATATACCCATGACAAATAAAAAGCCAATGGCATTATTCTCAAACCATCTTCCAAATAAAAAGCCAATCGAAAGACTCCCAACAAATAACAACATCATGACAATCATACCAATCAGAATACCGAAAATTCCAGCAGAAATCATATTGCTGACAGAGTCAACTACTTCTAGTTTGGCGTATGCGATACGGTTATTGATGTACTGTTTTAAATCATCGAACATAAAATGATTTTGAAACAAAGATAAAAAAAGGGGTTAATTAAACCCCAATATTTTCTTCAAATTCATCCTTTGTGGATTTACTTTTATACTCTTCAGCCGTTTGTTTCATTTTAGATTTGATGTCTGCGAGTTTTTCCTCAATGTCTTTTCTGGCTTTTTTTGCTTTTTCACTAAAGTCATTGGAATATTTATCTAAATCCGTTTTTAGTCTTTCAGCTTCTTTTTTTAACTGTTTACGGGTTTCCTCGCCAGACTGTGGAGCTAATAGTAACCCTGCTGCGGCACCGGCAGCTGCTCCGATTAATAATCCTGCTAGTAATTTGAATGCACCTCCTTCTTTTGCCATGGTTTTAAAATTTATTTAAGTTAAACGTTTTATGAATTTTTTAAATTTACAAATTCTAAGAGTCAAAAACAATACCAAAAGAATTATATTTACACCCAAAATTTTTTAAATGTTACAATTATCCAAAAAAGGTGCTATAATGCCTGCTTCACCCATAAGAAAACTAGTTCCGTATGCTGATAAGGCTAAACAAAGAGGAACGAAAGTATATCATCTAAATATTGGACAACCGGATATTGCATCACCAGTTTCAGCTTTGGAAGCAATTCACAATTTACCATATGACGTTTTGTCGTACACCCACTCAGAGGGAGTTTTGGAGTACAGACAAGCCCTGTCCGATTACTATACAAAGAGAGGTTATGAGATGACACCGGACAATTTTATTGTAACCTTAGGAGGTTCGGAAGCCTTATTATTTACTTTTGGTGTGATTGCCAATCCGGGTGATGAAATCATAATACCGGAACCTTATTATGCAAATTATAACAGTTTTGCCTGTCAAAGTGAGGTGGAAATTGTTCCGATAAAATCAACAATTCACAATAACTTCGGACTACCTCCGATTGAGTCATTTGAAGAAAAAATTACAGAAAAAACCAAAGCAATTCTAATTTGTCATCCGGGAAATCCAACAGGGTATCTTTATTCAAAAGAAGAATTGGAGAAGTTAAAAAATTTAGTGCTGAAACATGATTTGTATTTAATTTCAGATGAAGTTTATGCAGAATATGTTTATGGAGAAGAAGAGCATATATCTGTTTTGAGTTTTCCTGAGTTAAAGGAAAATGCCATCATTATCGACTCAGAATCCAAACGGTTTAGTATGTGTGGTTCTAGAGTAGGAGCGGTGATTTCTAGAAATAAAGAGATAATGCAACGAGCATTGAAGTTTGCTCAAGCTCGGCTGAGTCCGGTATTGACGAGTCAGTATGCGGCAGCTAAAGCGCATGCAGATATTGGAACTTATTTTGAAGATTGTCGGGCGGAGTATGTAAGTCGTCGGGATTTACTGGTTGCCGAACTAAATCAGATTCCGGGTGTTGTGTGTCCCAATCCCAAAGGGGCTTTTTACTGTATGGTAGAACTTCCGGTTGATGATGCAGAGAAATTTGCTATTTGGTTGTTAAATGATTTTGAATTAAATGGAGAAACGGTAATGGTAGCTCCCGGAAATGGATTTTACAGTAATCCTGAATCAGTGAAAAACCAAGTTCGAATCGCTTATGTTTTAAACAAAGAGGATTTAAAACGGTCTATTGAAATACTAAAAGTAGCCTTAGAAAAATACAATTCTTGAATGAATTTAAAAATAAGAGAATTTGGAATTTAGAAAAAAACAATCTTTAAAGTCTTATAATACTTTTGGAATTGGAGTTTATGCACGGTATTTTTTAGAGGTAAATTCAGTTTCTGAAATAAACTCTGCATTGGATTTTGTTCAAAAAAATCAATTGAAATTGTTAATTCTAAATGGTGGAAGTAATCTTTTGTTTACTCAAGATTTTGATGGATTAGTTCTGAAAATTAATCTAAAAGGAATTGAGATTGTAAAGGAAACAGAAGATGTAGTTTCTGTAAAAGTACAGGCTGGAGAAAATTGGCATGATTTCGTTCAATGGACTTTGCAAAATGACTTTGGAGGATTGGAGAATTTATCTCTAATTCCTGGAAACGCCGGAACTGCTCCGATGCAAAATATAGGAGCATACGGAGTAGAAATAAAAGATGTGATGGCTGAACTTTCTGCCTTGGAAATAGCTACCGGAAATGTGAAAACATTTGCCAATATAGATTGTAAATTTGGTTATCGTGAGTCGGTTTTTAAAAACGAATTAAAAAATCAATTTATACTGCTAGATGTTACTTTTCGGTTAACGAAAAAGAAACATCAACTTCGTACTTCTTACGGTGCAATTCAGAGCGAATTAAAGAATTTGAAAATTGAAAACCCAACGATTCAAAATGTAAGTCAAGCGGTAATTAATATACGTCAAAGTAAATTACCCAACCCCAAAGAATTGGGAAACTCGGGGAGTTTTTTCAAAAATCCGGTGATTACAAAATCACAATTTGAAGAGATTCAAAAAAAATATCCGGAGATTTCAGCTTATCCATCTGGAGATTTAGTAAAAGTAGCTGCGGGTTGGTTAATAGAAACTGCTGGTTGGAAAGGGAAACGAATTGACGATGCCGGTGTGCATGAAAAACAGGCTTTGGTATTGGTGAATTATGGAGAGGCAACGGGGCAAGAAATCTATAATCTATCTCAAAAAATTATGGATGATGTAAAACATAAATTTGGAATAGAATTAGAGCGGGAAGTAAATGTTGTTTAATTTTTCCAATTTATTCCAAAAACAGTGTTTAGAGCCGCTGTTTCTGTTCTAAAACGTTGATTCCCTAGAGATATTCCTGTAAAACCATTTTTTTCAGCCAATTGAATTTCGTCTGTAGAAAAATCACCTTCAGGACCAATCAAAATTAAATAATCAGTACTAGGTTGGATGGTTTCTTTTAAAGATTTTCTATCAAAACTTTCCTCGCAGTGTGCAATGAATTTTTGTTCGGAAAATGAATTTTTTATAAAGTCTGAAAATTTAGTTAAATCATTCAACTTTGGGATGTAGGCTTTGAGAGATTGTTTGGTGGCAGCATGAACAATTTTTTTGCAGCGTTCTAAATTTATGTTTTTTCGTTCGGAATGAAATGATTTCAAAAATGTAATTTCATCAATTCCAATCTCAGTAGCTTTTTCCAAAAAAAACTCTGTTCGCTCCATGTTTTTTGTAGGAGCAATTGCAATATGAAGCCGATAAGGTCTTTGTTCGAAATTTGTGTGAATTTCTGAAAGATCAATTTCTACGGTTTTTGACTGAATGAAGACAACAGTACCTTTTCCCATAATCCCGTTCCCGTCTGTTACTGAAATTTTTTGCCCTACTTTTCCACGTAAAACTTTTATGAAGTGAAGTGCTTCTTCCTGAGTGAGTTCAGCATGATTACCATTTATATTTCCAATAAATAACTGCATTAGATTGTATATTTAGAAACGGATTGTGTTGTAATTTCTGTAAACTGTTCTTTTTCAAATTTTAACTGCCCCACCATAGCAATCATGGCAGCATTGTCAGTTGTATATTCAAATTTAGGAATGAAAACCGTCCAATTATCAATAGTTTCCATTTCCTTTAATCGTTTTCGGATTTCAGAATTAGCAGAAACGCCACCTGCTATAGCTACATTTTTTATTCCTGTTTGTTTTACGGCAAGGTTCAGTTTTTTTATTAAAATTTCTACAATTGTATATTGAATAGACGCACATAAATCGACCAAATTTTCTTGAATGAAATTTGGATTTACCTTGGTTTCTTTTTGAATAAAATAGAGAATAGCTGTTTTTAAACCACTAAAACTAAAATTTAGTCCCTCAACTTTGGGTTTTGAAAAAGTAAATTTTTTGGGATTTCCTTCTTTTGCTAATTTATCTATAATAGGTCCTGCCGGATAATCTAGCCCTAGAATTTTACCAGATTTGTCAAACGCTTCTCCTGCCGCATCATCTATCGTTTCTCCTAGAACCTCCATTTCAAAATAATTAGAAACTTTTACAATCTGTGTATGTCCACCGCTCACAGTTAAGCACAAAAAAGGAAATTCAGGTGGTTTATTATTCGCGTCTTCTATAAAGTGAGCCAAAATGTGTCCCTGCATATGGTTAATTTCTATCAGCGGGATATCTAAAGCCAAACTAAGAGATTTGGCAAAACTACTTCCAACTAAAAGTGACCCCATAAGTCCGGGACCTCGTGTGTAAGCAATAGCACTTAGCCTATTTTTTTTGATTCCGGCTTGTTTTAGAGCTTCATCAATTACGGGGACAATGTTTTTTTGATGTGCTCTAGAGGCTAATTCAGGAACAACGCCACCATAGTTTTGGTGTACTTTTTGATTAGCAATGATATTGGAAAGGATTTTATTGTTTTGAATAACAGCTGCGCCTGTATCATCGCAAGAAGATTCAATTCCTAAAATGATTGGGTAATCATTCATTTTATCACTATAAATTAATTAATTACACGTAATTTTACGGCAAATATCGGAATTTTAAAGATTGAAAACACTCAGGCGAATAGGAAGAATTATATTAATCCCCATCATTGTGGTGCTTTTCCTGATTTTGTCATTGATGATTGCCATCCAACTTCCGGCTGTTCAAACGAAAGTTGCCCGATATGCTGTTACAGAACTCAACAAAACTTTTGGGACTGAAATAAATGTAGAGCGTGTAGCCATTGACTTGTTTGGAGATGTAAATTTATTTGGT
The DNA here is from genome assembly GCA_047972025.1 of Moheibacter sp. Taxonomy (GTDB): domain Bacteria; phylum Bacteroidota; class Bacteroidia; order Flavobacteriales; family Weeksellaceae; genus Moheibacter. The sequence goes on along the minus strand of JBKEAG010000147.1, from coordinate 31,998 downwards.
GTTTCTACAAAAGATAACCATCAACTAGCGTTTATTTCTGTTGAGAAAATTAATGCAAAACTGAGTCTTACAGGAATTATCAAAAACCCAAACCGTATTTCTATAAAGAAATTAACACTTTACAAACCAGAAGTAAAGGTGATTACTTATAAAGGGGAAGAGACGAGTAATTTTTTGGATATGATTGCCAAGTTCTCTAAAAGTGAAAATGAAGAGAAATCAGACTTTAAAATGCAGGGGGCAGTGGAGATTGTAGATGGAAAGTTACTCATTCAAAATCAAAATTTAGAAGAAAATAGTCAGACATGGGTTGACTCGGAAAACTTTAATACGTTAATTGAAAACTTTAAATTAGAAGGAGATGAAATTTGGGCAGATTTGAAGTGGATGGAGTTTGATGCAGTTCGCAATAATGAAAATTATAAAATAAAAAACTTTGCAACTAATTTTCACTATTCAAAAAACGAACTTCGTTTTGATGAACTGAATTTTGAATCAGAAGATTCTTCTCTAGACGGACATTTGGTGTTTTCATATGAAACCGTAGAGGACTTAAAGGATTTTGTCAATAAAGTAAAGTGGGATTTGACCATAAATGAAGATTCAAAAGTAAACTTGAAAGACATTCGGTATTTTGTAGAGAGTTTTGATAAAAACAGCTCAGTTCAGGTTATGGGTAAAGCGACAGGAACGCTAAATGATTTGACTTTAAATGATTTTCAGCTTTCAGGAAATGGAGCTTTTGTCGCAGCTAAAGAATTTGTGTTGGTTGATATGACGCAGGGTGATGAGATAATTCTAGATACGGATGCTGTGAAGTTAAAAACATCTTACCAAGATCTAACGTCACTATTACCAACATTTATAGCCAATAGGATTCCGGTATTTGCTAACCGTTTTGGTATATTGGATTACACGGGAGATTTTCATTTAAATCCAAATCAAATCCGACTTGATGGAAATGCAATTACAGCTTTGGGAGCTGCTGATATGGATGTGAAGTTGGATGACTACAAAAGTAATTTGAAATACAGTGGAAGTTTAATTGCTGACAACATTAATATACATCAAATAACGGAAGTCAAAGAATTAGGATTTGTAAAGGGACGAATGAACTTTCAAGGACAAGGAACTGATGTGAAAACACTCAAAATAACAGCTGTTGGAGATTTAGACTATCTAGATTTAATGGACAAACGGTACTCTAATTTGTCAGTTGATGGAAAGTTGGAAAACCAACAGTTTCAAGGATTTTTATCTGTTCAGGACACACAATTAAATGCCAATTATGATGGTGTTTTTGATTTTGCTCAGAAACCCTATAAACTGGCTTTTACTTCAAGTGTAAAGAATGTAAATCTAGATTATTTAGGCATTACAAAAAATCAAAATGCTCATTTGAAGGTAGATATAAAAGGTGATTTTCAGTTTAGTACAATTGATGATTTTTTGGGAGAGATAAATCTGAATAATTTACACTTTACGTCCAAAACGGATACAGTGAGTATTGCTGAAGCATATATGGTTTCTTCGGAGAAAAGAGGAGGACAAAACTTAGCATTGGATATTCCCGGTTTTTTGAGAGGAGAAATCAATGGAAAATACCGTCTGAGTCAACTTCCAAATGTAATTTTAAATGCGGTAGGGTCAACAGCTTTGGTGACTTATCAACCTAAAAAAATAGATGTCAATCAACAGTTTAATTTTTATTTTGAGGTAGAACAAAACTTATTTGGCTTGTTTGATCCAAGAATACAAATAGCACCCGGCTCTATTGTTGACGGAGCAATTAATTCTAATTCAAACCAATTAACAGCCGAATTAAGTTCATCTGAAATCGGGTTTAATGGTTTTGAAATATACAACCCACTCATCAATATTGATACTTCCAAAGAAGGAGAACAAATTTACTTACGAACAGATAGTTTAAGTACAAAAGGTGTTATGTTGTATAATTTAGACCTGCACACAACACCGATAAATGACTCGTTGATGGTAAAAACAAAGTTTCAGATAGGAAAAGAATTTCCAATGGATTTTGACTTAAATTTATACCAAACTACAAACGAAAAGAATGATTTGGTAATTGGTTTTTCCCCTTCTACTATTAATATAGATGAAACGGACTGGTACCTAAACCCCAATAATGACCGAGCTACAAATAGAGCCATTGTCAATTTTGATAAAAACTACTACGAACTACAAAGTTTACGACTAGAGTCAGATGACCAAAAATTACTGTTGGACGGCTACTATGCAGATAATACAGACTACAAACTCAATGCAGATTTAGAACAATTGATTTTGTCTAAAATAATTCCAAAAGGACTTTTGGGAAGTATAGAAATTGATGGAATTGCAAATGGAAATATAGACATCATCCGAACCAAAGATGAGTTAAAACCATTGATGGAATTAACTGTAGATAGTTTATCGCTTAATAAATATGCACTTGGGAATTTAGGAATAAATGGAACTTACAATTTAAATGAAAACGTATTTGATGTTGAACTCTTTCTAGACCAAGACCAAGTACAAGTGTTATATGCCAATGGTTATATAGACAACAAACCGGAAAAGCCGGAGATAAACCTAGCGGCAAGTTTAGATGATTTAAATTTTAAATTTTTAGAAAGTTTTCTCTCGGCAGCCATGACTAATATTCGTGGAGTAGTTTCCGGAAATGTAAACTTCACAGGACCTATTGATTCTCCAAATTTTAATGGAATGCTAGATTTGAAAGATTTAGGATTTAAAGTAGATTACTTAAATGTTGATTATTCATTTGATGGAGTCAATACCGTTCCGGTATCAAAAGAAAGTGGAAGCCAAGGTTTCATAGCGTTGGATGAGGTGAAATTTAGAGATACACGATTCAATACAGAAGGGACGGTTTCCGGGTCACTTCTTTTTAGAGATTTTTCAAAATGGTTTTTGAACTTATCATTTATCACAGAGAATTTATTGGTTTTAAATACTAACATAAAGCATAACGAACTATTTTACGGACGTGTTTTTGGACAAGGAAATTTTTCTATGTTTGGACCACCGGATAAGCTAGATATTTCGGCAACTGCAACAATCAATGACAACTCAGAATTTACGATAAATACAGGTGCTACAAAAATTGAGTCTGAAAATAGTTTAGTCCGATTTATTCCCAATTTGAACAAAGAAGAAGATGATGATGGAACACCAAAAGGAATGAATATAGACTTAGCTATAAAAGCTAACCCAAATGCTACGGTAAACCTAATTATAGACCCGAGTACCAATGATAAAGTAATAGCAAGAGGAAGTACAGAGCGTCTTTTATTTAATTTGTCGCGTTCAGGAAATATGTCGCTTAATGGAACTTACACATTAGAATCCGGAGAGTATCAATTTCGTCAAGTACCATTAGTAAATAGAGACTTTAGTATAAAATCCGGAAGTTATATTCGTTGGGATGGTAACCCTTTTGATGCAGACTTAAACATTACAGCCAATTACAGTCGAACGGTGTCAAATGTAGGTGAGTATTTAGGAGTAGGATATAGTCAAAGCTATGATGTTGAACTTGGAATTTCCATTACAGACAATTTACAAAAGCCCAAATTTGGATTTGGTTTAGCAATACCCGGAGCAGGTTCAGATGTACAGTCTGCGGTAGATTATAAATTTAACATCAACCCCGATGAAAAGATGGTTCAGATAGCATCAATTCTATTGATGGGAAGATTCAATACAGATACACAATCTGTTTTAGCAGCAGGAGCAACAGCAAATGGAATTGGTATAGCATTTAAACAATTGGGAGCTATCATAAATCAATTAATTGGAGGTGTTAACTTTGATTTTGACTATGTGACTGGTTCGACTGTGAGCAATACTTCAGACCGATTCAAAGGTGGGTTGAATTTTAATCTAAGTCCAAGATGGTCAGTAAATGGAGCCATAGGTGTTCCGGTAGGAAGCAAGTACGCAAATGAAACAACTACCGGAGAGGCAGAAATTCAGTGGGATGTGTCTGACCAAATGGATAAGAGTTTGGTAATAAACTTCTTTACCCGACCAACAAATTTTGGTGTAGAAAGTTTTGGTGGAGCAGGAAACTACCAAAGTTATGGAGCAGGATTTATTTATAAAACATCATTTGACCGTTTATCAGAAGTGTTTGTAAAAGATAAAAAAGAAGAAGAAGAGAAAAATGAGGATGAAACTTCACCTTCTTTGTTTCACCCTTATGAAGAACAAGATACTCTCCAAAATGAATCTCAGCCAGTACTTGAGATAGAAATGCAAGATACCGTTATAGAGAAAAAAAGAGTTTCGAAGTCTTCACCTAAAAGAAAAACTGCAGGAAATGGATTGGTTCGCTTCAAATAAAAAAGTTTATTGCTAGAAAAGCAATAAACTCACGCAAAACAAACAAAAGTGATGAATTTGAAATAAATAATTCATTACCAATTCAAAATTAAATAAATTCAAGTATTCATTAAAAATAATCACAACATATTGTTTCATTTTTATAAAATCACTAATATTGTTGGCTTATAATTATTAATTTAACAAAATACTTCCCCAATAATGAAACTGAATTACGAAATTGATGATATAGATAAAACCATTCTGATGTATTTGATAGAAAGTACACGTATGCCTTTTACCGAAATTGCAAAAAAAATGAACGTTTCAGCCGGAACAATTCACGTTCGGGTGAAAAAGCTAGAAGATGCGGGTATCATAAAAGGGACAACATTGATTACCGATTATGACAAAATGGGTTATCAGTTTGTGGCATATTTGGGCTTACTATTGACCAAAACCAATAAAATTCAGTCAGTGGTGGAGGAATTATACAAAATCCCTAATGTAACGGTGGCACATATAGTTGCAGGTAAGTACAATATTTTTTGTAAAATCCGGGCTAGAGATACGAACCATGCAAAAGAGTTGATTTATGAAATAGATCAAATAGAAGATGTATTGCGTACCGAATCCATGATTTCGTTAGAAGAAAGTTTCAATGACAAAAACCGACTGTTAAAAGCTATTTTTGAGTAACTTCTTGAAATAAATCGATTATATTTTAAATTTTATTTTTTAAAGAGGAAAAAGCGAGAAAATGATACAAATTCTTGTTCTAAAACCTACATTTGCAGTATGAAAATTTCACGCTCAATTTGGTTCAATGGATTAATTGCTCTAATGACAATTTTAGTTGGAGGAATTTTATTTAGAGGATATAGAATTTGGTCAACCAATGATTTCCTTTTTAGAGAATACTTTGAACTAGATGATTTGCAAATGCCAACATGGTACCCTATTGCAACATTGGCATTAGGAGTACTTTCGTTGTTGGGTGTGATTATGGTTTATTTTTATAGAAAAATAGGTGTTTATCTGACCATAGCAAGTTTGTTTCTAGCCATTATAATGCAACCAACTTTCATGCCTGATGGTACACTTTACTCTATGTTTACACTCTTTGTATTCATCGGTTATGGTTTGGCAGTGATTATTCCACGTTGGGCATATTTTAAATAAAAAATCCTAAGCAAATTACTTAGGATTCTATATATAATTTGTCAGATAAATTTTAGTGAAAAAACTCTGCTACATAGCGTTCAGCGTCTAGTGCAGCCATACAGCCTGTTCCAGCAGCAGTGATAGCTTGTCTGTAAACATTGTCTTGAACATCTCCGGCAGCAAAAACACCTGGAATATTTGTTTTAGATGTTTTCTCTTGTGTAACCAAATAGCCGGTTTCATCCATATCTAGTTTTCCTTTGAACATTTCTGTATTGGGTTTATGTCCAATTGCTATGAAAACACCATCTACCACCAACTCACTTTTTTCTTGAGTCTGATTGTTTATGATATGGGCTTTCTCTACTACTTTTTCACCACTTAGTCCGGCTAATTCATGGTTGAACAAAACTTTTATATTGGGTGTGCCAAATACTCTTTCCTGCATCACTTTAGAAGCACGTAACTCATCTTTACGAACCAAAAGATAAACTTGTGTACATAATTTTGCTAAATATGTAGCTTCCTCAGCAGCAGTATCACCTCCTCCAACAACAGCTACGGGTCGTCCTTTGTAGAAAAAACCATCACAGGTAGCACAAGCGGAAACACCACTACCGGCATACGTAGTTTCATCCTCTAAACCTAAGTATTTCGCAGTAGCTCCTGTAGAAATAATGACAGAACGAGTCATTATCTTTTGTCCAGAACTTGTAGTTAAAGTATGATGATTTCCGGGGTCACTATTTAACTCTACCTCGGTGATGTATTCATAATGAATTTGAGTTCCAAACCGTTCGGCTTGTTTTTGTAAATCTTCCATCATTTCAGGACCGGTAATGCCTTGTGGATAGCCGGGGAAATTTTCTACTTCAGTGGTAGTCGTTAATTGTCCACCGGGTTGCATTCCTGTAAACATCACAGGATTCATATTTGCTCTAGCCGCATAAATAGCTGCAGTATATCCGGCAGGTCCGGAACCGATGATTACAGTGTCTTTTATTGTTTCTGACATGATTATTTGTGTTTATACAACAACAAATTTATGATTCTTTTAGAGAATTAAAAATCGTTGCTTATTTCAATTGTTTATCTTTAAATAAATACTTTGAATTACATATATTTTGTAGGTGGATTATTTTTTAATCGAATGATTTTAACTTTATCCATCAACCAAATAAATGGAAATAATGGGTCAAATTCCCACCATTTTACAGCAAAATTGGGGCGACCTCCGAATTTATGATGATTGTTGTGTAAACTTTCACCCCACATGAGTAAATCTATAGGAAATAAATTATGTGAAGTATCATTTACATCAAAGTTTCGGTAACCGTATTTATGTGAATACCAATTGACAATTACACCGTGTACCGGTGACATCAAAACATGAATGGGAATCAAAATCCACAACCACCAAGGGGCATCTAATAAAATGAATACTAAAACGTAAACGGCTATCCAAATTAAACGAGTAACTCTAGATTCGGCAAATTTGTCAAAACTTCGCCACTTGGGTACACCTTTTTTAAATTTATCGCCTACTACAGCAATTTCTTGGTCAATTTCCATATAAACTCTTCGTGTACGCCACATCATTGCAAATAAATCTTTGTCAAAAACAGGAGAATGGGGGTCATCTTCTGTATCGGCAAAGGCATGGTGTAGTCTGTGCATCACACCGTAAGCATAAGGGCTTAGGTATGAAGAACCTTGGGTAATAAATGAACCTATGTGAAAAGTTTTTTCCCAAAAATTAGACATGGTAAACATACCGTGTGCAGCATAACGGTGGTGAAACATCGACTGAAAAAATAGTGATGCGTACCAATGAAAAATAAATAAACTAAGTAATATGATTACAGTCGTTGTCATGTGATTTATTCAATTTTCACAAAGATAGTGGATATATTTCGTTTAAAACCTAACTGAAATCATTTAACCAAACTATATTTGGAAAACAAAATAATGATAAGATGAACCGTTCTACTTTCCGAAAAATATTAATGTTTAAACTTCCAATTGCAAAAATAGCGGGACTGAAATTGCATAGTTTTACAGAAGATAGTTCACAGATTTCCGTAAAACTTGGTTGGTTAAATCAAAACCCGTTCAAAAGTATGTTTTGGGCGGTACAGGGAATGGCAGCTGAGCTTTCGACGGGGACATTGGCAATTTCCAAAATTCAAAAATCAGGAAAAAAGATTTCTATGTTGGTGGTTGGTTTAGAAGCAAATTTTACTAAAAAAGCAGTTGGCAAAATTATTTTTACTTGCGAACAAGGAGTAGAGTTAGATGACATTTTACAAAAAGCAATAGAAACAGGTGAGGGGCAAACTCTAAGAATGAAAAGCGTAGGAGTTGATGAAAATGGAGACCAAGTTTCTGAATTTCAGTTTTTGTGGAGTTTCAAAGTGAAAGGGTAGAAAGAGTTTATCTATTGCTAAGCACACGATAAAGAGCGTTACAGGTAAATTGTTGTTTTCCAGACCTTCAAGATTTTAGAAAACCTTGAAGGTCTAGAATAGATTTAAATTAAAAAACCTTAGCTCCTTTTACTTTCTGTTTCAGTAAAGCAATTTTGAGTACGTCCATCATTTCAGTTACATAATGGAATTTTAGACCTTTTATGTATTCAGGTTTTATCTCCTCTATATCTTTTCTATTTTCTTCACATAAAATAATTTCTTTGATATTGGCACGTTTAGCTGCAAGAATTTTTTCTTTTATACCGCCTACGCCTAGTACTTTTCCACGAAGTGTAATCTCACCAGTCATGGCAATGTTGGACTTTACTTTTCGTTGTGTAAAAGAAGATACAATGGATGTAAGCATGGCAATTCCCGCAGAGGGACCATCTTTTGGGGTAGCTCCTTCAGGTACATGTATATGCAAATTGTATTTATCAAAAATAGTCTCATCTATGTTTAACTCTTTAGTGTGAGCTTTTGTATATTCTAGAGCAATCCGGGCTGATTCTTTCATCACATTTCCTAGATTTCCGGTGATACTTAAACTTCCTTTTCCTTTTGATAAGATGGATTCAATGAATAAAATATCTCCACCGACTCGTGTCCAAGCCAAACCGGTAACGACACCCGGTATTTCATTGTTTTCATATTTGTCTTTTATACTCCCCGGACCTAAAATTTCACGAATAATTTCTGGAGTCAGTTTGCTCTGGAATTTTTCATCCATCGCTACTTTTTTGGCAATATTTCGTGTGAGTTTAGCAATTTGTTGTTCTAGTTTTCGTACACCTGATTCACGTGTATACGTTTCCACCAAAAATTCTAAATTCTTTTTGGTTATAGAAACATCACCTTTTTGTAAACCATGTTCTTTGATTTGTTTTGGCAACAGGAATTTATGAGCAATTTCTACTTTTTCTTCTATGGTATAACCGGCAATATTTATCATTTCCATACGGTCACGAAGTGGAGTAGGAATATCAGAAATGTTGTTGGCAGTTGCTATAAAAAAGACTTTGGATAAATCATAGCCTTGTTCTAGATAATTGTCATAGAATTGACTGTTTTGTTCTGGGTCTAAAACCTCTAGCATAGCAGAAGATGGGTCTCCGTGTGCGCTGCTTCCCATTTTGTCTATTTCGTCTAGAATAAATACAGGGTTAGAACTTTCTGCTTTTTTTATAGATTGGAGAATTCGTCCGGGCATAGCTCCTATATACGTTTTTCTATGTCCACGAATTTCAGATTCGTCATGTAATCCTCCTAAAGACATGCGGATGTATTTTCGTCCGAGTGACTCGGCAACAGACTTTCCAAGTGATGTTTTTCCAACGCCCGGAGGTCCGTAAAGACAAATTATAGGTGATTTCATATCTCCTTTTAATTTGAGAACGGCTAAGTATTCTATGATGCGTTCTTTGATGTCTTCTAACCCAAAATGGTCTCGGTTGAGGACTTTCTGTGCTTTTTTTAAATCAAAATCATCTTTGGTGAACTCATTCCAAGGCAAATCGAGCATAAAGTCTAAATAATTTCGCTGAATACTATGTTCGGGCATTTGTGGGTTGAGCCGTAGCATTCGGTTAAGTTCTTTCTCGAAATGTTGCTGTGTACTTTCATTCCATTTTTTTGATTTGGAACGTTGACGCATTTCTTCTATCTCTGTTTCAGATGAAACGCCACCCAACTCTTCCTGAATGGTTTTCATTTGTTGATGTAAGAAGTATTCTTTTTGTTGTTGGTCTAAGTCTTGCCGAACTTTTGACTGGATGTTATTTTTTAATTCTAATTTTTGTAGTTCGATTCCCATTAATTTCAGGATTTCCGTAGCACGACCTTTTAAATTGTCAAACTCTAGTAACATTTGCTTTTCCTGTATATTTAAATTTAAATTGGAACAAACAAAATTTATGAGAAATGAGGGGCTTTCTATGTTATTGATCGCCATACTCGCTTCTGTAGGAAGTGATGGGTTGATGTCAATTATACGCAATGCCATATCACGTACTGAATCTATGGTTGCCAAATATTCTTTGTTATTTCCGTTTGGTTTTTTTTCTTCAACCGTTGTGATGGTTGCCCGAAAATAGGGGTCAGTTTGTAGCATTTCTTGCCACTGGAAGCGTTTGATTCCTTGTAAGATTACTGTTGTATTTCCGTCGGGCATTTTCAGCATTTTTAGTATGCGTGCTACCGTTCCGGTTTTGTGAATGTCTTTGGGTTCAGGAATATCTGTTTTGGCATTTCGCTGGGTAACGACACCTATAACTTGATTTTCTTTATAAGCATCTTCAAGTAGTTTTATAGATTTGTTTCGTCCGGCTGTAATTGGGATTACAACACTTGGAAATAGAACTGTATTTTTTAGGGACAATATAGAAAGTTCCTCTGGAATGGGGTGTTTCTTATTTTTCTTTTCATCTTCCTCGTTCATCAAAGGAATTAACTCAATTTCTTCACTCATAATTTGGTCTAATGACAAGTTGTCTAAATTCATCTGTATGTTTTCTGTAATTCTGGCAGGAATTAACGTATAGATTTATTTAATGATTGGATTTAATTTGTATAATTGTGTTTAACTATCTATAAATCAAATTTTTAATATACATGCTAGAATATTCTCTTTTATACGAAGTCAAACGATATGCCGAAAATTTAGTTTTTGAAATTAAATTCTAATAAAAAAAGACAAGTTTGTTGTTAATTGTTTAATTAATGTATCGGATATTTGAAATATTATTTATTTTTAGAGAATCTAACAAATTGCTATGCGAGAAATAATCATCTATGTAGTCCTTTCCGGACTGGTTTTTTTATTTATACTTTATGGACTTTTCATGTTGTTTTTTCGGAAAAAGAAAGCATTTAAAACTCCTGTGATTTTAAGTTTTTTACTGTTTATTGGATTATGTGGATTTACAGTGTACAAAACGGTTGCCAAAACATATAATAAGGTAGTGAATGAGACGGACGAACTTTTGATAAGTGGTGCTTCAAAAGTTGGAGAAGTAACAGGAGAATCTGTAACAAGTTTTGGGGAGTCGGTTGTAGATGGTACAGAAAACACATATAGAAATAAAACAATTGTATCTGATGATTTAAAGGAAGAAGGTTTGACCGTTGGGGAAGTTTTGGTAGAAAGTAAAAATGAATTAAACGTATATTTTGTTTTTAATGAAATATTTAAAGATTCTATAATTGTTCGTGTTATAAATGAAAATAACTTAGAAATTGGTCGAACATTGCTGGAAATTGAAGGAAAGAAAAATGATGCAAAATATATCCCGATTAAATTTTCCCCTGAGACAAATATAGGGGAACAATCAAAAATTATTGTAGAGGACTTTTAACTTTAGTCGTTCTTCACCTGCTGGTACAAATACCGAATCATTCCATCAGAAATCCCAATTTTAGGTACAAAAATCTTTTGTGCCTTTGACCATTTCATGACTTTGGTATAAATTTCTAGAGCAAACTCAACAACGTCTGCACGGTCAGGTTTCATGTTGAGTTCTTTTAGGCGCTGTTCATAGCTCATTTCTCGAATGACCTTATAGCGACTCCGTAAATAGGTGCCACTTAGCGGTTTTCCTAACTTTACACCGGAATATTTATAAACATGATTGATGTTTCCACCGGAACCAATCAAATCAACACCATATTTACGTACGTTTTGTTCTATCCAAGTTTTCATTTCAGGATAGACAGATGACCCTACTTTCCCTTCCAAAAGTCGAACTGTTCCAATAGGAAATGAACGAGAAGTACTTACTTTTCCATTGGTAATTAGTGTTAATTCTGTACTTCCTCCTCCTACATCAACGTATAAATAATTATTTTCATCTAAAATAAAATTTTGGAGTTCTGTTGCAAAAATCAACTCGGCTTCTGTGTTTCCATCTATAATTTGAATGTTGATTCCAGACTGTTGTTTGATTTTTTTTACAATTTCTTTTCCATTTTCAGATTCTCGCATGGCGGAGGTAGCGTATGCTAGATAATGTTCAACACCATAAATATCCATCATGAGTTTATAGGCTTTCATAGCATTTACTAAACGGGTGGTGTTTTTTTGTGAAATTTTTTTCTCAATAAAAACATCTTCTCCTAGACGAATAGGCATACGGACAATGCTGGTTTTGTTGAAAACGGGCTTATTATTAGGAATCTCGTATACATTTTTTATAAGAAGTCGCATGGCATTGGACCCAATGTCTATAGCAGCTAATTTTTTGATTTTCATGGTTTAATTACTTTGATTTATGGCGTTTAGTTATTGTTTAATGCTTCTAAATAATCATATGTAGCAAATTGAGAGCGAAGAGTGGGTAAATTATTTTTCCGATAATTTAAACTCTGTTCTGCATCATGATAGCGGGCCTTTACATTGTCGTTAAAATTTAACTCAAAGGTATCCATTATCATTTTCTTTATAGGTGGATGGTAAATAGGACAAGCTATTTCCACACGAGCATCTAAATTTCGTTCCATCATATCAGCAGAAGATATAAATACACGGTCATTTCCACCATTTCTGAACCAGTAAATTCGAGGGTGTTCCAAAAATTTATCAATTATACTAATAGACTCTATATTTTCTGACACATCGGGTATTCCCGGAATTAGAGAGTGAATTCCTCTTACTATAAGTCGGACTTTTACACCAATACTAGAGGCTTTGTAAAGTGTATCTATAATCTTTTTATCACTGAGGCTATTTAGTTTTAGGTTGATGCCTGATGGCAGTCCTTTTTTATGGTTTTTAATTTCTTTTTTTATGAATTTTATAATTTTCTTTCGATTGTTAATGGGTGAAACCAACAGATGATCATAAGACTGAACTAAATAGTTAGCATTAAAGAATTTAAAAACTTGATTCACTTCAGAAGTAATATCTGGATTGGCAGTGAGTAGAGTATAGTCAGTATATATTTTTGCAGTTCCGGCATGAAAGTTACCAGTACTAATGAATGCGTAATGAGATGCCATATTGGCTTCAGGTAGTCGTTCTATATAGCCTATTTTTGAGTGAACTTTTAGCCCTGGAACACCAAAGATAACTTTTACACCGGCATCTTGTAGTCGTTTGGACCATTTTACATTGTTGGCTTCATCAAAACGAGCGCGTAATTCTAAAACTGCAGTAACTTCTTTTCCATTTCGGGCAGCATTTATGAGAGCACTCATCACTTGTGACTCACTTGCAACTCGGTAGATAGTGATTTTAATTTTAGTAACTTTTGGGTCAATTGCTGCTTCACGTAAAAACCGGAGAAAAGCCGAATAATCATGATAAGGTGCGTAAATTATATGGTCTTCGGCAGTAATTCCTTCAAATTGATTGCGGTATTTTTGAAAAATTTTAGGAATGATGGGTTTTATTTTTTCATACTCCAAATCATTTCTACCCATATTGGGAAATTTCATTAAATCACGTTTGTTGTGGTATTTACTACCAGCATTTATACTATCATAATCATCAATACTTAGCTTTTTCATTAGAAACTCTAATGTGTCTTTGGACAATTCTCTGTCATAAACAATTCGTACAGGCTCACCTTTTCTTCTTCCCTCTAAACTTTTGGCTACTTTTTCCAGTAAACTATTTTCTAAGTCAGTATCCATATCTAGTTCAGAATCACGAGTAATTTTTATGGAGTTGGCTTCTATAAAATCATATTGAAAGGCTTTGAAAATTTCATCTAAATGGTAACGAATTATATCTTCCAAATACATGACATACTGTTTGTTATCTATTTCTGGAAGTAAAATAAACCGAGGGAAAATTTGTGTTGGCACATCTATCAAGGCATATTTTGCAATACCATTTTCTATGAATTTCACGGCTAAATAAAATGCTCCATCACGTATAGCGGGCATTTTTAATTTTTCATCTAAAATATAAACTCCAATGGAATGGCTTAACTCTGAATTGAAATATTGAGAAACAAATGGAATGTACTCAAGGGGGACATTTTTATCGTCAATGAAATAAATATTGTTGTCTTCTAATTCTAACAAAATTTGATCATACAACGCATCATATTCGTCTCGTTGGATAGCAACCAGTTGATTAATTTCATCAATCAATTCCTCGTCAGTTTGCTTTTCAATGATATTTCTATATCCATAACTTTTTAACTGAATAGAACGAAGAAGGGCAGAGTAACGTACAGAGTAAAATTCGTCTAGATTATTGGAGTAAATTCCTAAAAACCGTAAACGCTCTAGCAAAGGTACATTAGGGTCTTTTACTTCTTGTAGTACTCGGGCATTGAACCGAAGCCAACTAACTTCTCTGTTTACATATAATTGATTCACAGGTTTTTAGGTTTTAAAATAATTTTAGTTATACCTTTTTCTATTAGTTGCCAATTGCCAGTATTGAACTCTATAGCAACAACACCAGAAGTTGGCACATTCTCTATATACTGATTTCCCATTCGGTTTGCAAATTCGGTAAAGGCTTCATTATGACCAAAAATCAATATGGTTTGCACTTGGTTATCTATTTTTTTTATAAATTTAAGTAAGTCAAAAAAGGAAAAAGTGTAGAGCTCTTCAAAAAACTGAATTTTAGATGGATTTGTGAAATATTTATGGGTAATTTGAGCGGTGTGTTTTGCTCGTAATGCAGGGCTGGAATACCAAGCATCTACTTTATTACCAAAGATATGAGAAAGTTCTTTGGCAGATTTTTTTGTTCTTTCTATACCTATGTTTTCTAAGTCTCGGTCATAGTCTTTTACGCCAAAATTCCAGCGACTCTTACCGTGACGGAATAGAATAATTGTTTTCATTATTAAGATATTGGTATTATTTTATTTAGTAAGGAATATTGATTGATTTTTTTATAAAAGACTTTAAAATTCGACATGAATTAGTTTTGAAATTAAGTGGGTAACAAATATATAAATTCGCTTAATTATAGTAGTGTCAATTAATAGTTTTTTGAATGATTACTACTTCTTAAAAGTAAAAATACAACTAAACATTTGTGAAATAATAAATTAATTGTACTTTTGCAAACCCAAAATTGGGATAAATAACAAATTTATTTGTATGCCTACAATACAACAATTAGTAAGAAAAGGAAGAACAAAACTAGCCAAGAAGAGTAAATCGGCTGCTTTGGAATCTTGCCCACAACGTAGAGGCGTTTGTACACGTGTGTACACGACAACTCCGAAAAAACCAAACTCAGCAATGCGTAAAGTAGCGCGTGTTAGGTTATCAAACGGAAAAGAAGTCAACGCTTACATCGGTGGTGAAGGGCACAATTTACAGGAGCACTCGATAGTATTGGTTAGAGGAGGAAGGGTGAAAGATTTACCCGGTGTACGTTACCACATAGTGCGTGGTGCGTTGGATACAGCAGGAGTTGGAAAAAGAACTCAACGTAGAAGTAAATATGGTGCAAAACGTCCAAAAGACGCTAAATAAAACTTTGAGAAATGAGAAAGACAAAAGCTAAAAAAAGACCGTTACTTCCAGATCCAAAGTTTAATGATCAATTGGTAACTCGGTTTGTAAACAACATGATGTACGATGGTAAAAAAAGCATTGCATTCAATATTTTTTATGAAGCAATGGACATCGTAGAACAAAGAAAAGAAGATGCTGAAAAAACAGCATTAGATATATGGAAAGAAGCATTGACAAATGTTATGCCACACGTAGAGGTTCGTTCTCGTCGTGTCGGTGGAGCTACTTTTCAGATTCCTATGGAAATTCGTCCCGATAGAAAAATCTCTACTGCGATGAAATGGTTAATTTCTTATGCACGTAAACGTAACGAAAAATCAATGGCTCAGAAACTAGCCGGAGAAATCATTGCTGCTGCAAAAGAAGAAGGATCTGCTGTGAAAAAACGTCAAGATACACACAAAATGGCAGAAGCAAACAAAGCATTCTCACACTTTAGAGTATAATTAAGATGGCAAGAGATTTAAAATACACTAGAAATATTGGTATTGCTGCACATATTGATGCAGGGAAAACCACTACAACAGAGCGTATCCTTTTCTATACAGGGCGTTCACATAAAATTGGTGAGGTACACGATGGTGCTGCAACTATGGACTGGATGGAGCAAGAAGCAGAACGAGGTATTACAATTACATCTGCTGCAACTACTTGTAAGTGGACATTTCCGACTGAACAAGGGAAACCATTGCCAGGGGCTAATGAGTTCCACTACAACATTATAGACACCCCCGGTCACGTTGACTTTACCGTAGAGGTAAACCGTTCTTTACGTGTACTAGATGGGTTGGTGTTCTTATTTTCAGCGGTAGATGGAGTAGAACCTCAGTCAGAAACCAACTGGCGTTTGGCTGATAACTACAAAGTTCCACGTATGGGATTTGTGAACAAGATGGATCGTCAGGGATCTGATTTCTTGAAAGTTTGTCAGCAAGTAAAAGATATGTTAGGGTCAAATGCTGTTCCTATCGTGTTGCCAATCGGTTCTGAAGCAGATTTTAAAGGAGTAGTTGACTTGATTAAAAACCGTGCAATTGTATGGCATGATGAAACTCAAGGAGCTACATTTGATGTTGTTGACATTCCTGCTGAAATGGCAGATGAAGTAAAACAATATAGAGCTCAGTTGATAGAAGAAGTAGCTGCTTACGATGAAAATCTTTTGGAAAAATTCATGGAAGATGAAAACTCCATTACAGAAGAAGAAATCAATGCCGCTTTACGTGCTGCAACATTGGATATGAGTATCATCCCAATGACTTGTGGTTCTTCATTCAAAAACAAAGGAGTTCAATTCATGTTAGACGGTGTTTGTCGTTATTTACCATCACCAGTTGATAAAGAAGCTATTGAGGGGACTAATCCAGATACAGAAGAGCCTATCCTAAGAAAGCCATCTGTTTCAGATCCATTCTCAGCATTAGCATTTAAAATTGCAACAGACCCATTTGTAGGTCGTTTAGCATTCTTTAGAGCATATTCAGGAAGATTAGAAGCGGGTTCTTATGTTTTAAACACACGTTCAGGAAACAAAGAACGTATCTCTCGTATTTTCCAAATGCACTCTAATAAACAAGAGCCGGTTGAATTTATTGAAGCAGGTGATATTGGAGCAGCAGTAGGGTTCAAAGATATTAAAACAGGAGATACTCTATGTGATGAGAAACATCCAATCGTGTTAGAATCTATGAAATTCCCAGATCCGGTAATTGGTATTGCCGTTGAGCCAAAAACGAAGGCTGATATGGATAAAATGGGAATTGCTTTGTCAAAACTAGCCGAGGAAGATCCAACTTTCCAAGTAAAGACAGATGAAGCATCAGGACAAACCATTATCTCAGGTATGGGAGAGCTTCACTTAGATATCATTGTTGACCGTATGCGTCGTGAGTTTAAGGTAGAAGTAAACCAAGGACAGCCACAAGTAGAGTACAAAGAAGCATTTACTTTAACAGCAAACCACAGAGAAACCTACAAGAAACAAACAGGTGGACGTGGTAAATTTGCAGATATTGTGTTTGAAATAGGACCGGCAGATGAAGGAAAAGTAGGATTAGAGTTTGTATCTGAAATCAAAGGAGGTAATGTACCAAAAGAGTACATCCCATCAATTGAAAAAGGATTTAAAGCTGCTATGAAAAACGGACCTTTAGCAGGATACGAAATGGATTCCATGAAAGTAACATTAAAAGATGGATCTTTTCACCCTGTTGACTCTGATCAGCTATCATTTGAGTTGGCAGCAAAACTAGGGTATAAAGAAGCTGCCCGTACTGCAAAAGCCGTAATTCTTGAACCAATTATGAAATTGGAGGTGGTAACACCAGAAGAAAACATGGGAGATGTAGTAGGGGATTTGAACCGTAGAAGAGGAACCGTAAACGGGATGGATGATAGAAATGGAGCCAAAGTAGTAAAAGCATTTGTTCCACTATCAGAAATGTTCGGATACGTAACCTCATTACGTACACTAACTTCAGGTCGTGCAACATCAACTATGGAGTTTGATCACTATGAAGCAGCGCCACAAAACGTTGCAGAAGAGGTAATTTCAAAATCAAAAGGTGCAACAGTTTAATCTTTAGAAAGATGAGTCAAAAAATTAGAATCAAATTAAAATCATACGATCACAATTTAGTAGATAAATCTGCTGAAAAAATTGTGAAAACTGTAAAAACAACAGGTGCAGTCGTAAACGGACCTATTCCATTACCAACACACAAAAGAATCTTTACAGTATTGAAATCACCGCACGTAAATAAAAAAGCGCGCGAACAGTTTCAACTAAGTGCTCACAAAAGACTGTTGGACATTTATAGTTCATCATCTAAAACGGTTGATGCCTTGATGAAATTGGAACTTCCAAGTGGAGTAGAAGTAGAAATCAAAGTGTAGTTAAAAACACATATTTCAGATAAAATCCGCCTTTTTAAGGCGGATTTTTTTATTAAATTATTTAAAGACGAATTAGATTTTCAAGATTAGATAGTTTAATCATAAAGTATATAATTTTACAATGATATTTGAATTTTAGATAGAGGAGTTATAGTTATAACATCAAATTACGTAATACTCTGATTTTTAATTTTTTATAATTAAATTAAATATATATATGAAAAACTTTCAAAACTTATCTAAAAAATAGACAGATAAAATTTGTCTTAACAGATATTATTCCTACATTTGCACACTCTTTTTTAGGGGTGAATTACGTCTATTTTACAAATAGTTAACTAGAAGCCCTCTAAAGAAGAATAAAAATTAAAACTAAATAAGTAAAAATGTCAGGAATCATTGGAAAAAAAATTGCCATGACGAGCTTGTTCGATGAGAACGGGAAGAACATCCCTTGTACCATCATCCAAGCCGGTCCCTGCGTCGTAACACAGGTCAGAACCGAAGAAAAAGACGGATACAAATCCGTACAGATGGGTTTCGATGACGCAAAAGAAAAGAACACTTCTGCAGCTTTGAAGGGGCACTTCAAAAAAGCAGGAACTACACCAAAACGCAAATTGGTGGAATTTTATGGAGACTTTGTAGATGAAATGGAATTAGGAAAAGAAGTAACTGTTGATTTGTTTGCCGAAGGCGAATATGTAGATGTTACCGGAGTTTCAAAAGGGAAAGGATTTCAAGGAGTAGTAAAACGTCACGGTTTTGGTGGAGTTGGACAAGCAACACACGGTCAGCATAACCGATTGAGAGCTCCTGGTTCTATTGGAGCGGGTTCAGACCCATCACGCGTATTCAAAGGAATGCGTATGGCAGGGAGAATGGGAGGTGAGAACGTTACCGTTCAGAACTTAAATGTAGTGAAAGTTGATGCGGAACAAAACCTATTGATTGTAAAAGGTGCAGTTCCGGGTCCAAAAAATTCATACGTAATTATCAGAAGATGGAAATAGCAGTACTTAACATACAAGGAAAAGAAACTGGGAAAAAAGTTTCTTTAGATGATTCAATCTTTGGAGTCAACCCAAGTGAGCATACTGTTTATTTGGAAGTGAAACAATACTTGGCAGCACAACGTCAAGGAACACATAAAGCAAAAGAACGTGCTGAAATTGCAAAGTCTACACGTAAAATAAAACGTCAAAAAGGTACAGGTACAGCCCGTGCTGGTTCAGCGAAATCACCTGTTTTTAGAGGAGGAGGACGTGTATTTGGACCAAGACCTAGAAACTATGATTTCAAATTAAACAAGGCACAAAAAAGATTAGCGAAAAAATCAGTGTTGAGCCAAAAATTGAAAGACAAAGAAATCAAAGTATTAGAAGATTTCACATTTGAAGCACCTAAAACAAAAGAATTTATCGAAGTATTGAAAGCATTAGGTTTAGATACTAAAAAAACACTTTTCGTATTAGGAGATGCAAATAACAATGTGTATTTATCCTCTAGAAACATACAGAAAACAAAAGTTGTAAATAACTCAGAGTTAAATGTATTTGATTTAATCAACGCGTCAGAAGTAGTGTTTTTAGAAGGTTCATTGGATGAAATTCAAGAAAATTTAAGAAAATAAAACGAAAAAGATATGTCAGTTTTAATTAGACCCGTAATCTCAGAAAAAGCAACCAATTCAAGTGAATTGTTGAGTCAGTATTCGTTTTATGTAAACCCAAAAGCAAACAAATTGCAGATCAAAACAGCAGTTGAAGAGGCTTATGGGGTAACAGTAGTAAAAGTAAGTACACTAATTTCTGCACCTAAAGTAAAATCTCGTTATACAAAAACGGGTGTTCAAGTTGGAAAAACCAACAAAATGAAAAAAGCAATTATACATATTGCGGAAGGACAGGAATTGGATTTGTTTAGTTAATAATTAATAATAAAGTCTAATGTCAGTTAGAAAATTAAAACCCATCACTCCCGGTCAACGTTTCAAAGTTGTAAACAATTTTGATAATGTTGAGTCAGTGAAACCGGAGAAATCACTTACGGTTGGTAAAAAGAAAAGCGGTGGTCGAAACCATTCAGGTAAGATGACCATGCGTTACATAGGGGGTGGACACAAGCAAAAATATCGTATCATCGACTTCAAAAGAGATCGTGACGGTGTTGCAACTGTAGAGTCAATTCAGTATGACCCAAACAGAACAGCATTTATAGCACTAATCGCTTATGCAGATGGTGAAAAACGATATGTGATTGCACAAAATGGATTGAAAAAAGGTCAAACTATCGAAGTAGGAGACAGCGTTGCTCCTGAAGTAGGAAACACAATGAAATTGAAGAACATACCATTGGGTACTGTGATTTCATGTATTGAGTTACGACCAGGTCAAGGCGCATTGATGGCGCGTAGTGCCGGAGCTTATGCACAATTAGTTGCAAGAGAAGGTAAATACGCAACCATCAAATTACCAAGTGGTGAAAGCCGTATGATTTTAGTAGAATGTAAAGCAACTATCGGAGTAGTATCTAACTCAGATCATCAGTTAGAAGTATCCGGTAAAGCTGGTAGAAGTAGATGGAAAGGACGTCGTCCAAGAACTAGACCGATGGTAATGAACCCGGTTGATCACCCAATGGGTGGTGGTGAAGGACGAGCAACCGGTGGTATTCCACGTTCTCGTAACGGTATCCCTGCAAAAGGATACAAAACGAGATCTCCGAAAAAAGCATCAAACAAATATATTGTTGAAAAGAGAAAGAAATAATCTATGGCACGTTCATTAAAAAAAGGACCATATATCCATTATAAATTAGATAAAAAAGTTCAGGCAAATGTTGAATCTGGAAAGAAAAATGTGATTAAAACATGGTCACGAGCTTCCATGATTTCACCTGACTTCGTAGGACAGACTATTGCTGTACATAACGGAAAACAATTCATTCCCGTGTATGTGACAGAAAATATGGTAGGACACAAATTGGGAGAATTTGCTCCAACGCGTACATTTAGAGGGCACGCAGGTGCTAAAAATAAAGGTAAAAAATAAGAGTAGAGATGGGATCTAGAAAAAGAATAAGCAACGAAAAAATCAAAGAAGCAAACAAAAGTATTGCTTTTGCGAAGTTGAATAACTGCCCTACCTCTCCTCGTAAAATGCGATTGGTAGCAGACATCATCCGTGGTGAAGATGTACAGAAAGCATTAGCTGTTTTGAAATATTCAAAACAACACGCTTCTGATAGACTAGAGAAATTATTGTTGAGTGCAATTGCAAACTGGCAAGTGAAAAACGAAGAAGCCGATGTTGAAGAAGCAGGACTTTTTGTGAAGAGCATCACAGTAGATAGCGCTCGTCAATTGAAAAGAATTCGAACTGCACCACAAGGTAGAGCACATAGAATCAGAAAGCGTTCTAACCACGTAACACTTGTGTTGGGAACAAAAGAAGATAAACAAAACGTAGAAGATAAATAATTTATGGGACAGAAGACTAATCCAATCGGAAATCGTTTAGGGATCATCAGAGGATGGGACTCAAACTGGTACGGTGGAAATGACTACGGTGATAAAATTGCAGAAGATGCAAAAATCCGCGAATATTTGAAAGCACGTCTTTCAAAAGCAGGTATCTCTCGCATTTACATCGAACGCACATTGAAACTGATTACCGTTACCGTTACAACAGCTCGTCCCGGAATTATTATCGGAAAAGGCGGTCAGGAAGTAGATAAATTGAAAGAAGAGTTGAAAAAAATCACTGGAAAAGAGGTTCAAATCAACATTTTCGAAATCAAACGACCTGAATTAGACGCAGTTTTAGTAGCTGATAGCATCGCACGTCAAATTGAAAATCGTATTTCGTACAGAAGAGCGATAAAAATGGCAATTGCAGCTGCGATGAGAATGAATGCAGAAGGAATCAAAGTTCAGATTTCAGGGCGTTTGAATGGAGCAGAGATGGCACGTTCAGAAACCTATAAAGACGGACGAATTCCTTTGTCAACTTTTCGCGCAGACATTGATTACTACGTAGGTGAAGCACACACAACTTACGGACGTATGGGAATCAAAGTTTGGATAATGAAAGGAGAAGTATATGGTAAACGTGAATTGTCTCCACTAGTAGGATTGCAGAAAAAGCAAGGAAAGAAAAGAGGAGGTGAAGGTCGTAAAAGACAAGCACGTTAAATTAGTTTAACTGATTAAAGATTAAAAGAAATGTTATCACCGAAAAGAACGAAATTTAGAAAAACCCAGAAGGGCAAAATGAAAGGAAACACAAAGCGTGGTTCTCAACTTGCCTATGGAACATTCGGTATCAAATCGTTAGACGAAGCATTCATCACTGCACGTCAAATAGAAGCAGCACGTATTGCCGCAACCCGTTATATGAAAAGGGAAGGGCAATTATGGATAAAGATTTTTCCAGACAAACCAATGACCAAAAAACCTGCAGAGGTACGTATGGGTAAAGGTAAAGGTGCACCTGAGTATTGGGTAGCTCCTGTACAGCCGGGAAGAATTATTTTTGAATTAGGAGGAGTTTCACAGGAAGTAGCAACTGAAGCATTGCGTTTAGCAGCTCAGAAACTTCCAGTAAAAACAAAGTTTATTGTAGCTAGAGATTATCAGGCTTAAAAAAGAAAATGTTATGAATATTTCAGATATTAAAGAATTAAGCATAGAAGACCTAAAGTCAACACTCGCAGATGAGAAAGCGAAATATGCAAAATTGAAAGTAAGCCACAAGGTTTCTCAGTTAGAAAATCCTTTGTCAATTCGTACATCTCGTAAAACTATAGCGAGATTGTCAACTGTGTTGAACCAAAAATTAGCTCAACAGTAAAAACGGTCTTAAGATGGAAAGAAATTTAAGAAAAGAAAGAATTGGAGTAGTTTCTAGTAACAAAATGGATAAAACTATAGTTGTTTCAGAAACCTACAAGCAAAAGCACCCATTTTATGGGAAATTCGTTAAAAAAACGAAGAAATATACAGCACACGACGAAAAAAACGAGTGCAATGAAGGTGATAAAGTTCGTATCATGGAGACACGTCCGTTGAGTAAAAGTAAGCGTTGGAGAGTAATAGAAATCATAGAAAGAGCTAAGTAATATGTTACAGCAAGAATCAAGATTAAAAGTAGCAGATAACACAGGGGCTCGTGAAGCCTTGGTTATCCGTGTTTTAGGTGGTACTAAAAGACGATATGCTTCTGTGGGAGATAAAATTGTAGTAACTGTAAAAGATGCTACCCCTTCCGGAAACACGAAAAAAGGAACGGTTTCCAAAGCAGTTGTAGTTCGTACCAAAAAAGAGGTAAGAAGAAAAGACGGATCTTATATTCGTTTTGATGACAATGCATGTGTGTTACTAAATGCTCAAGGAGAGATGAGAGGAACACGTGTATTTGGACCAGTAGCAAGAGAACTTCGTGACAAGGAATATATGAAAATCGTATCACTAGCCCCTGAGGTGCTATAAAAATTTAAAACGATGGCAAAGTTGAAAATTAAAAAAGGTGACAAAGTAGTTGTATTGTCCGGATCATCAAAAGGATCTACAGGATCTGTTTTGAAAGTATTTCCAGACAAAGCAAAAGCTATTGTAGAAGGTGTGAATGTAATTAAAAAACATACCAAACCAAATGCAGAAAACCCGCAGGGAGGAATTGTTGAAACAGAAGCACCGATTTATGTAAGTAAATTGGCACTTGTAGATTCAAATGGAAAGCCAACTCGTGTTGGATATGAAATGAAAGGTGACAAAAAAGTAAGAATTGCGAAGACAACTGGAAAAGAAATTTAAATATGAGTACAAAGACATATACACCACGTCCGCAAATACAGTATAAAGAGGAGATCGTAGCAGCACTTAAAGAGGAGTTCTCTTACTCATCTATTATGCAAGTTCCCAAATTAGAAAAAATCGTTTTGAGTCAAGGTTTAGGAGCAGCAACTGCTGATAAAAAAGTTGTTGACTATGCCATAGAAGAAATGACATTGATTTCGGGACAAAAAGCTGTAGGAACTGTTTCCAAAAAGGATGAAGCAGCATTCAAATTACGTAAAGGAATGCCAATTGGTGCAAAAGTTACACTAAGAGGAACGAAAATGTATGAATTTCTAGACCGTTTGGTGTCTTCTGCACTACCACGTATCCGTGATTTTAACGGAATCAGTGCAAAAGGATTTGACGGAAGAGGGAATTATAACTTGGGGATTACTGAGCAGATAATCTTTCCAGAAATCAACATTGACAAAGTAAAGAAAATCCAAGGGATGGACATTACTTTTGTAACGTCTGCTAATACAGATAAAGAAGCGAAAGCGTTGTTAGAGAAATTCGGTTTACCATTTAGAAAAGATAGTAAGTAAAGTACAATGTACAACGTGAAAGGTAAATATTTTTTATATTGCAGCTCACTTAGTACTTAATACATAAAAAATTATGGCTAAAGAATCAATGAAAGCGCGTGAGCGTAAAAGAGAAAAGTTAGCAGCAAAATTTGCAGAAAAACGTAAAGCATTATTGGAAGCTGGAGACTATGAGGGACTTCAAAAATTACCAAAAAATGCTTCACCTGTGCGATTACATAACCGTTGTAAATTGACGGGTCGTCCAAGAGGATATATGCGTACCTTCGGTATTTCACGCGTTACATTTCGTGAAATGGCAAATTCAGGTCTTATCCCCGGTGTGAAAAAAGCAAGCTGGTAAGAAATTTACTTTTCCGGGCTTTGAGAATCTCAGCTACCGGAAGAAAAATAGATAAAATCCAATCTCTTTCTTAGGGATTGGATTTCTTTTTATAACTGTAGATTTGACACTAATATTGTGGCATCTAGATTGAGGACAGGTATTAAAAAACAACTTGATCATTAAACTTTTTAAGCAGAAAAATAAAATTTAGACTAGATTATGTTATTAAAATAAACAAAATCGATATAAATACTTCTAAATATCTTTTTATAGTAGTCATCTTACTTATACTATCTTCCTCTTGTAAGAATGATGATGATTCTTGTAAAAATGAATTTGTTGATTTCACCTCAATCGAAAGCATTTCTAATTGTGGAACTACGATGTGAAATTTTACTTTGAATACGGACGAAGTTTTTTTAATCATTAGAATTCAAGAAGAATTTGACCAATATGTAAATATATCGGATTGTAATCCTCAAATTAATTTTGATGAATTTGATTTAGTGATTGGTTCAACTTATGTATCTGAAAATTCAACTTTTGGCTACGACGTGGTTTACAATTGTGGCAAAAATTATACGTTTTAGTTCGAATTTTAAATTACTCAAGTACAGAGAATAAATTTTCAGCAACCTATCATCTACTAGTTCCCAAGCTAAGTGATGACAAAAATGTACAAGTTCACTTTACAATAAATTAAAGTTTGGATAATGTTTATAATTTCTAAATATGATAGTTTTTGTGTGGTGCTACAAAATTGGGGATTATATTGATGAAAATATCAAACCCATCAAAATCAAAAAATACAGAAATCTCACTGTTAGTGTTTTTAAGTACGGACCGGATTATACACCAGAAAGATTTTGCTTTTTCATATTTTTTCTCACTTTGGTAACCAGTTGTATACCATCTTGAAATAACAGTTCAGAAAGAGCTTTGGTCATTTGGGTTATTACATCAATATTTCTATCGTCCACATTACCTTTGGTAAGGTAAAAGAATAAAAGTTCGTCTTTGTCGTTAATGATTAAGTGTAATTTAAAACCGAAGAACCATCCCATGGTAGACTTCCTTTTTGTAGCTATTCCGTTAAAATACGATGTTGTTTTTCCCGCTTTGCATGGTAAACGTGCAACAAAGTGAAATCAATATAATTGATACCCCTGGATTTGCCCAAGCCACGGTATTTCAAGAGCATCAAGGACAACAAAATAACTAATGAGGTCAGGAAATAAGTCTGTAAGATATTTGCAAACGTATTGGTTGTATAAATACTCAAAATTGGTAAACTACCCAAAACGGAACAAAAGCTAGATGCTCATCATCTTGCTATCTGATAATTTTCTCTTTCGGTTACGTCTTTTTACGGATGAATCTTCTAAAAAGGGACGATTTTCTAATTGTGAAGTAAATTCCTTGCAAAAATCGTCCATATTTATAAAAATCAATAACTTTATCTTTAAGTATTAGAAGTGTTCCTATTGTTTAATATGCTGAAAGCAGCGATATAAACTAATGTGAAAACACTTTTTTATTATCCATTATTCACGTTATTTAAGTTTTAAAAGGATAAAAGATGAATATATTCAGTTTTACAGTCCATTTTGGTACAAAAGGGTATCATAATTACAACTCTATCTCAACAAATTTGTCTATAATTAAACCATAGATACTTTTGTGAAAGGCTTTTTGATAGACTCGTTATTGCTGATATCATAGGATTATGAGTGAAAGCAGATTTAATATAAATTTAAATATTATTTAATATATGCAATAATTAATATAACTAATTTTGTTACTTAAAGTGAGGGGGAGGGGTGCCTGATTATGAAAAATAAATCCCCATATACTTATTTCTTCTTACTATCAAAAAGGTATATTATTCATAATTTTCTACTATTTTTTAGAATACCCCATACGTATCTCCCTACGCATCCCATAATTATTTATCCAAAATCTAAAGTAGTCCAAGGAAGTATTTGGTTCTTGGTGATAGTCAAATTAACTAGAGTACAGAAAAAAAAGCCATATAAAAGTAATATACTATTTGTAGAAAAGAATGATAAACAATACTTTTTAATTTCAAAAAGACATCATCTTCTATATATAAAGCAAAATATTTGTTTCCGTTACGGAAGTAAAAAATGGGTTGATGGTTACATAACCTCTTTTGTTGTTCGTCCACCACCTTTTTTTACCTCCTAAACTTCCAAAACCAAATCTTAACCTTAAATAATCTAATAAATAACAATTCAATCTAAATAATAATGAAAAAAATAATTTTAATAACTTCATTCCTACTATCAACTTTTGCCTTTGGGCAAGTAGGGATTAATACAGAAAACCCACAAGGTATCTTAAATGTAGATGGTGGAAATGACAACCCTTCTACAGGAACACCTACAACTACCCAACAAGCTAACGACTTTGTTGTAACCAAAGATGGCAGTGTTGGTATAGGAACTACAACTCCTGACGTTTATGCCAAACTTCATGTATTATCTAATGATGATCAAGGAATCTTAATTCCTAGTGTCGATTTAACAAGTAATACCATGGATCTTGATTCTGATGGTGATAGTGATATTACCAACCAGCCTTCTGGTTTACTTATATACAATAAAGGAAATATACTATCTGCCGGATATTACTTTTGGAATGGAACTGAATGGAGAACTATTGATAACTCTACAGCTATTACTCCTTCCATTACTTCCCTTTTATGTGGAGCTGCTTCATTATCACCAGCCAGTTATACAATTAATGAAGCATATGTAGGGAATCTAACAGTACCTTATACTGGTGGTAATGGTGGTTCATATGCTACGGGTGCTACTGTCACAGTTAATGGCTTAAATATTACTTTACGAAGTGGTAAATTGGAATATGGTTCAGGAGAATTAATTTTTTCCGTAGAAGGAACTTCTACCATATCTTCACCTACTGCTACAACAGTAGCTTTAGAAGGCTCTAATGGTAATAATTTAATTCCATTTTTAACAAGTGCATTAGCCTGTGATGCTACATTTGGAGATCAATCTGGTGCAGAAGTAAAAGTATCAGCTACATTAGGTCCTTTATATACTACTACTGATCCATCTGCGGGATATCACCGCTATGTAACTACTCCTGATGGTAAATTCTCAGTAAGAGTGGTTATTAATCAAGGAGGAACCTATGGAGGAGCAGATGCACAAATACGTTCAAATGACGGTACTCCTACCATTATGTGGAATGGGCATGTAGCATTTGTGAGCGGTACTTTTGTGTATGGAAATAATGGAATGACCTTCCCTACGGAAGGTGATTGGTATGGAAACGGTAATGGAAGTGGTACAACTATGGGTAGTGAAATAACAAATGCTTGGGGAAATGAAGATGTCTATTATGGCTCACCCGAATATAGAAGATACACATGGACCACCACCGATTCTACAGACCCTACAATGTACACAGTTACTTTTATGATGGGAGCCCCCCAATCTGGAACGGCTGCTAATTCAATTTCATGTCCGGGAGGAACTTGTACTGAAACAAAAGTTTTTATAAAAATAGAACAAACTAAAGGTCAATAAAAAACTTCATTTTGCCTCCAAGATCTTGTAGTATCTTGGAGGTTTTATTTTTAATCATAAAAAACATATTCCCATTCTATATTTTCTCTGATTATTTTTCCTGGAATACCTGCTACTACCTTATTTTTAGAGATATTTTTGGAACAACTATTCTAGTAACAATTATACTTCTCCTTCACCTACTATCACTCCTTTTAAAGCATAACATTCATACCAACCCATACATGATCTCTTCTATAATTATTGGTAAATATTTTTCATAGTAAGGATTTGATAGTATTTTATGATGATCTGAATATCTGATTACTACATTATTTCCAATTTCAATTCGTTCAAAACATGTAATATTTATATTATGATTTATCTAAGTACATGACTAATTAATTTTTAAAATTAAGTCCTGATAGCAATAATCTTGCAATATATGCTATTCTTTTAAGAAAAAGAGCTTTGGTCGAATCTGTTAATGATGAACTTAAAAATATCTGTAAAATCGAACACATCAGACACTGCTCTATGAAGGGATTTTTGGTAAATCTTAGCCGGACTTACAGCATATTGCTTTTCCCTAAAAAGCCATCTCTAAACATTACACCTATACAGGATAACCAATTAACTTTATGGGTGGCTTAAACATTATTTACGTTAAATTACTATGATACTCATAAGGTGGAACTACTCGGAAAGTATTTTTTTAAGAAAAAAAGGGAAATTGAAAGTTAGTTTTGAAAAAAGGATAGATTCTTTTTTATAATCTTTATCTGTTTTAAAGGGATTTAAACAAATATCCCCTTATTTTCAATTAGAAAATAAGGGGGCTAAGGTTAGATAAACCAGTTGATTGATTACTATTTTTTTATCCATTTTTTACTAAAAATAACACTATCATTTTCTGTAACGATAATGAGATAAACCTGTGAGTTTAATTTAGATAAATCAAACTCCTGTTGTTGTATGTTAGACTTGAAATTATGGGTTGCAACTAAATTTCCTGAAAGGGCATAAACCAACAGTTTTCTATTATCAAAATCTGTAGTACTGTTTTTTAGGAATAGTTTACCTGAGGATGGATTTGGGAATATCTCAATACTATTGTTCTTGTTGGTTTCTATTACCTTGATTTCCTTTTGTTGTGATGGAGTTTTTGTGACTATTTTACCCGTATTGTTTACCATAAGGTTTCTTACAATATTTAAATTGGTGTCAAAATAAATATCACTACTACTTCTGCTTTGTTGATGTACTTCAGCAGAAAGTACGTTGTTTCCCTCTATCAGTGCGGTTTTAAATGCTAAAATATCAATAGGAATAGTAACTTCCGAAGAGCCATTATTACCAAGACTTGTAGCTAAAGTACTATTAGTTTGGTTTTGTGGTATGTTTGAAGTTCTTCCAATCTCTGTTCCGTTTAAGTAAAATACAACACCATCATCTATTCTTGCTTTTAGTGAAACATTGGATATTTCACTTGTATTTTCAAGGGTTATATTTTTTCTAAAATAGGTTGTAATATGCTTGTTGGAACTGCTACTGCCAAAAGAAACAGTTGTTGTAATACCTCCGGTACCGTATCCTAAAGCAGCATTTCCCATATTCCAAGTATTATCGTTATAACTCACTTGATTCCAATTGGTAGCGGGAAGTTGCCCATTATCATAATATTTCCAAGGGCTGTTATAGGTAAGTACTTCTTGGTTTTCAATTATGGTTTCTACATTTAGGTTCCGTTCAAAACAATAAGTACCCAATATGGTTTCCATTCCTGAATTATTGACTCTATAAACGGTAAAACATATTTTAATGGTATCATCTCCATCATCGATTATTTCTATTTTAGAGTATTGCCCAGTACTACCTTGCCCCGTCATAGGTAATATATTGGTAACAATTCCTTTTTGACTAATATTTAAAGGATAAATAGGAGCACTTTGTAACAATGGATAAATAGGATTGGTAGAATTTGCGGTTCTCACACAATTATTTGAATTTACAATCCCTAAACAATCGGTATTTTGTCCATCATCAATTCCTGCCATATGAGCATCACCCGATATGATAAAAAGGTTTTGGATATTTTCATTTTTAAGAAAGTTAAAAATGGCATTTCTTTGGGTTCTGTAATTGGTATTTCCACCCCAAGAATCGGAACTGCTAGAGGTTATACCAAAGGAACTTACCCATGCCACAATTTCATTGTTTGCTTTGGCAGTTAGGCATTCATTTTTAAACCATTCAACCTGTTCATTTGAGCAGATTAAAGATGAAGTTCTTTCTGATCGTAAATCCATCATAATATACCGTACCCGTCCTATTACAAACGATTGATAAATAGCAGGGTTGGCATTATTATCACCAAAATTGTAATGTGGTATGTATTCTCTAAAGGCCTGTTTTGCTCCATTTTTGTTGGAAGAAGTTGAACTGGAACCATCTCCGGCATAATCATGGTCATCCCAAACGGTTACAATAGGTATGGCATTAAAGAAATTCTTGGTATTTGTTACATTAAGAATCCGATTTTCATACTCTGTTCTACTTGCCGATAATGAACCAGGATTTCCATAATGTAAATCGCCCATAACCATCATGAATAATGGGTTCTTCTCAAATATTTTTTGCCAAACAGGTCGGCTTGAATCATAATTACAGGCACCAACTGTAAAAGAATAGCTATGTGCACCATTTTTCGGTGTTGTAAAGCGTCCTATACTGTTGGTATTCATATCAATAATTCCGTTGGATTCTATTGCGTAATAGTATGATGTATTTGGTTGCAATCCATTTACCATAAAGGTTCCCATTCGGTTTGTAGTATTTGTTACAGAAATAGCAGTACTATAAATAGGATTGGACATAGTAGGGCTTGTACTGACAACAGCTCTTGCGTTTGAGGTTTCATTTGTTAGTTTAGCATTTATTTTAATGGAATTGGGCATTAATGCTCCTGACCATTTATAAATAACATTATTAGGGACTCCCGTAATGGTAATATCGCAACTCTTAGTATAATTACCATCTTGGGTAGTTGCTGTAATAGTTGTGGTGCCAATATTTAAAGCATTAAGCGTACCGCTTGACGAAATACTAGCAATAGATGGATTGGAACTTGTCCATATAATAACTTTATTGGTAGCATTTATTGGTAGTACATTTGCCGATAGTGGCGTGTTGGTATCTATAACGACTGAAGGCTTACTACAAGAAAAATTAATACCTGTAACAGCTACCGGAGTAGTGTTTATGATATAGGTAATTTGCAATTTTGCCATACGGGAGGAGCTTCCGTTACGGCTATATACGTTGTAGTAACCTGATTTGTTTCCAGTAATTTTAAATCCAACATTATTAT
>JBKEAG010000099.1:0-3577 GCA_047972025.1 Moheibacter sp. | reverse complement strand
GGTGGTCCTTTTTTCTTAGCGGCAGCTTCCGCTAATTCTTTAGCAGTTTTCTTTCCACCCGCCTCAGCAATATCATCTAAATTCTTTTTTACCGCTTGTTCCACAACTTCTTCGACACCCTCTTTTACAGCTTTTTTACCCGCAGTTGCTGCCAGAGCTGCTCCACCGGTATAAACCGCTGCCACGGCATCGGGTAAATTTATCGGTTTCCTATATTTCAAAGAACGAAAAAGCCAACCCGAAAGTTGGCTTTGTTTCTCCAAATCATTTTCTAATTTTATCTGAAAATGTGTTGGTTATGTTTTAACTTATAGTAAATGTCCCAAAGTGGAACACTACAAAAAACCGCCCGAAGGCGGTTTCTATTTAGCTTATTAAATCTTTTATAAGATTAATAAATTTTGGATTTTCATCAGAAAATATATCTTGTCCTGCTAACATATAAGCTCTTAAAAGATTATCTTTTGCTTTGTCATTATTTCCCATTTCCTCCCAATTTTGTCCTATTCTTAAATAAATAAAAGGATTATCTATAGCTTCAGGGCAGTTATAAGCATCCAAGAAAGCATTAAGTGAGTTTTCATATTCCTTTTTAAAAAAGTAAGCATCGCCTATTCCACTATATAGCCATGTTGACGCTTCCCAATCAGTTTTTGGGGAAGGTACAAGTGATAATGCTTTTTTAAATTCAAATATTGCAGCATCATAGTCATCTTCTTCCATAAAGTTTTCTCCTACTTCACTGATTGATAATATTTCAGAATAAATTTGGTCGTCTAATTCTAAACTCATTTTATTTATATTTCTGGGTTTTTGTAAAACTCTAAATACTCTGGATCTTCGTTGTCAAAAGAATGTCCTCTTGATTTTTTAAATGCTGTTTTGAAATACTCAAATGCTTTTTCCCTTTCTCCCGCTTCATAAAAAACACGACCTGCTACGAATTCTCTTTCTCCATCATCAATTCTTTCTTTATCACAATTAAATAAAATAGTGGACCATTTTTTTGAATTATCAAAATCCAATATTTTTAAATAATTCAACATCAAAGATTTAGCAATATGAAAACTATCATCATAATTCTCTTTCTTGTTCGGCAAAAGAGCCCACTTATTTAAATTAGTTACTATAATATTTGGGAAATCTTTTTTCTCAAAATATAATCCAATCTGTTCATCAAGTTCATCTATTTTTTCTTGAATGTTATTAGGTAAGTCCGTAGTTAATGTTATTTGTTATCAATTAAATTCTCTGGATTATTGTAAAAATCTAAATATTTAGGGTTTTCATTTTCAAAGTATCTTAGTCCTTTACCAATTTTCACACTATCCTCAAACATTTGTTTAGCTTTTCCAAATTGACCCAACTCGAAATATAATTTTCCAGAGTAAAATTGGTATAGACCATCCCAAAGACCTAAATTATTTTGAATTTTAGTCATTCTTTCAAACCAAACACTGGCTCTATCTAATACTTTATCATTCAGTAAATCGTCAAATGCGTACTTTGCTGTATTAAAACTCTCATTCCAATTTTCAGGTGGATTAGGATAAGTCTCCCATGCCTGTTCCATTAATTCATAAGACTTTATTTTATTACCGCTTTCATAATACTCATATGAACGATTTGATAACTCATCTATTTTATCCTGCTTACTTTTTTCTAAAACTGCCATAATTACTATAATTGATTAAATATAAAATTAAAAATTTATTTCAAAGGAGGGAGATATGTTTCCTTTATTTTTGCACCTCTTGACCGATTAGTTCTATAATACTCCAATTTATAATTATCCGAATCCAACATCCAATCTCGTACTTCTTTAGACTTAGCACCATATTGTCTTCCTGTTTTATTCCACCAAGAAACAGCATCTTCAATATGCCCCATATCAGCTTCAGAAATGTCTCTCCATACATTATTATCCGGATCCCAAAATTCCTTTTTTCCTCCCCTGACTATTCTTGCAGTAGGTGGTTTTTCATTTAGCATTCTATTAAATACCTTCTTCCCAGTCGAGCTATTTTTCCCTGGAGTCCTTCCAAGATATTTAAGTCGATTACTTATTGTCTTCGTCACCACCTTCCCCGGTGGCCCTTTTTTCTTAGCGGCGGCTTCCGCTAATTCTTTAGCGGTTTTCTTTCCACCCGCCTCAGCTATATCATCTAAATTCTTTTTTACCGCTTGTTCCACAACTTCTTCGACACCCTCTTTTACAGCTTTTTTACCGGCAGTTGCTGCCAGAGCTGCTCCACCGGTATAAACCGCTGCCACGGTATCGGGTAAATTTATCGGTTTCTTTTATTTCAAAGAACGAAAAAGCCAACCCGGAGGTTGGCTTTGTTTTTCTAAATTTATCTGAAAATCTATTGGTTATGTTTTGGCTTTGAGCAAATGTCCCAGTTTGACATATTATCCTATTTTTATTCTAAATCTTTAATGAGATTGGGATTATCTAAAAATTGTTTTAAAAACTCTTCCAAAGAATCAGCTATTTTATTTTTAAAATAATAAATGGCATTTTTTCCTTTAATATCCGTTTTATCTATCCCTAAATAAACACCTTCATTTACTTCAAAGAATAATAGTTTCTCCCCTTTATAAATATCATCATATAATTCTAAATCAGGATCGTATTCGTAAAAATCTTCTTTAAGGGTAATTTGTTTAACTTGTAGAGGAGACAGCAGTCTGTCAAAACTACTATTATCATTTTGCCAAAAGAAACCAAAACCAACTTGAACATATAATTCCCGTAACTCTAATGGAAGGGTAAACCCTAGTTCACTCTCAACCTGTTCTAAAGTTCCTTGTTTTATTTTAAATAATAAATGATCTAAATTATTTTTACTATCATAATTTGGAACAACAAAATGATTTAAAAAACTAAAATCACTCATACTAATGTTTTCTCAAAATTAATAAATTTATTTAAATAATTCACGTGATGGAGATCCACTTCCATGAATCCCTCCTTGATGCTCAGATGGAGATTTTGCCGGGTGAAGATTCCACCATTTATCATCTCCTCCAAAGTTATTTTCAATAATATGATGAGCATCATATTTGTCACCTGCTTTTCTATATGGTTCTCCATTCTTATCATAAATTGTTTCCTCATATTTAGGCCATTCTTGTCCTGTTTCTTTTTCCCATTTTTCAATTAACTCTTTTCTCTTTTTATTAAATTCTGCTCGTTTTTTTAATGTTTTTTCAGGAGTTAGTTTTTCATACTTCTTATTACGTAGAGCATTTTTCAGTTCATCTATTTGTTTGGGATGTACGGCCCTATTCGTAATTTCTTCAATACTTTTTATGTATTTCCTTATCAATTCCCAAT
This sequence comes from Moheibacter sp., assembly GCA_047972025.1. Lineage (GTDB taxonomy): Bacteria > Bacteroidota > Bacteroidia > Flavobacteriales > Weeksellaceae > Moheibacter. The sequence continues at coordinate 237 of JBKEAG010000099.1, read as the reverse complement.
TAATATCTCTCGTCACTACCTTCCCCGGCGGTCCTTTCTTTCCGGCTTGTTCTACTGCTTCTTCTAGTCCTTCTTTTACTCCTTTCTTTCCACCTGCTTCTAATGCGTCGTCTGTATTTTTTACCGCTTGTTCCCCAATCTCTTCTACAACTTCTTTCCCTAATTTTTTTCCGCCTGTTTTAAGTCCTGAAGCGGCTAATGATGCTCCACCGGTATAAACCGCTGCCACGGCATCGG
>JBKEAG010000059.1:0-1936 GCA_047972025.1 Moheibacter sp. | reverse complement strand
ATTTAGGCTTCCAAAAATATTTTTCAAAATCAATAACTTTATCGTTTTTGATTTTAAGCCCTTCATTTTCTAGTAATTGCTGCATCATAGAAGGAGGAGAAAAGTGGTGTTTTCCCGTTAATAGACCATTTCTATTCACGACCCTATGTGCTGGAACATCATCTAGTCCATGTGCAGCATTCATTGCATATCCCACCATTCGGGCAGACCCTTTTCGTCCTAAAAACTCTGCAATAGCACCATAAGAAGTCACTTTTCCTTCAGGAATATTTCGGACGATGTCATATACCTTTTCATAAAAAGATTCACTTTTAGAACTCATCTAAATGATTTGTTTGTAAATTTAGTCATTTCAAATACAACTCTTGAATGAATAATGAGATTGATATTCATATGATTAGAAGTAGACCTCGGTTTAAAGTTGTAGCTGAAATGACAGAACAAGATTTTTCTGAAATGTTGAATAAACATTTGAAAGATAGGAACAAGGTTTTGTCGGGCTATAGTAATTCTGAAATAGCCGTAATTAAAGTTCGACAAGATGCTGATAAATATTGGGCACCACAATTACAGATTCGAATTGAAAAAAGTGAAGAAATACCAAATGCAATAGAAATTCGTGGTATTTTTGGACCTCGTGCTACTATTTGGACTTTGTTTATGTTTTCATATGGTCTAGGCAGTGCAATTTTATTGACAACTGGTCTATATGGGTGGGTTGAGTTAGCTTTAGGGATTGGAAAAACATGGGTTTGGTCAAACTTAGTAGGGACTTTTTTGATTATTACCCCTTATATTTTAGCCAAAATAGGACAATCCATAGCAAAAGGTCATATGGGTGTATTACGAACTTTTATAGAACGTGTCTTGATAGAAGAGAAAATTATACAAGGATAAGATTTACTCTAGTGATACCGTAACTCCTGCATTTACCCCTACGGTATAAGGATTGTAGCGTTCTATATTATTCACCGGATTGATTAAATATTTAAAACTTGGTTCTATATTCAAATCTACATTGTCCATCAGTTTCATATCAAATTTCACTCCGGCATTGGCACTAAAAGAAGTTTTATTCAAATTTGTAGCCTTTCCCAATTCTTGTGTGTAGTCATCTGTATGTACATAAATTTTATTTTTGGAAAGAAGCCACGTACTTCCGCCACCAGTAGCACTAATCCCAATAGAATTGGTTTTAAATAATGTGATTTCAGCTTCCAAAGGAATTTCTATATACTGAGACTGTTGCTGCGTATCACCACTTATGTTTCGACCAAATTCATCATCTGAAAAAGACGAAATAGTTAGACTTCCTGAGTATGCAATGTTAGTGGATTTAGCACTATTTGCTATTGGTCTGGAATCTAAATTGATAGAAAGAGGAACGTCTTTTGTGATTTGTTCAAACCCAACCACAGAAACCCCTGTTCTTAGTTTTATATTTTGGTTTATAGCATAAGCCCCTTTTACACCATAGGCAAGTGTAATGCTATTTTCAGTTTTGTAGTCACTCATAGCATCTGCCAACATAGAACTTCCGATAAAAGTGTTTAATGACATGGGAGAAGCGAATCCTGAAATATAAAAACGGTCAAAGTCGATTATCTTTTTTGATTTCTCTTTTGGATTTCTTTCTTCCATTTTATTGTTTACGGCTAACAAAGATTTTTCTTCTGTTACCGGGTTCTCTTTTTCAGGAAGAATGGATTTTTCATAAATTGGGTTTTCATCATGTTCGTTTTTCCACTTGGGTTGGTTTAAATCTACAATTAATTCTTCTGGAACTGTTTCGTTAATATTTGATGAATTAGAAGTTTCAGTTGAAAAAGTAGGATATAAATTATTATTGGAATTTAACTTTTCTTGTGAATTATAGTGAGTAGTTTTTAGGCTTGAAGTATTCGTTTTATTATACGTTTTTTCAGTTAAATGAGCT
>JBKEAG010000017.1:0-3306 GCA_047972025.1 Moheibacter sp. | reverse complement strand
GATAAAAACGATTATTTCCCGAATACGGTTTATTTTTCCTTGCAACTTTGGAAAACTCAACTAAAAATTATTGACGAAAAACATCGGACTTTTAGCATAAAACACCCAAAAGACATCATTTTTTGGACTGAGCCTACTTTGGTTATGTATTTGCAAAAATTAGCCGTTTATGGGGATTATAACGATATACACCAACTCATCCGAGAAAATCTCTTAAAACCTATCTAATGGCTTTATATATACACTTATCTAATCTCATTTTTAACAAAACTACTATTGATGAAGAAAAAGTTAAACATCATTTCCAATTTGGAAATTCGGAGTTTGACCAAGAAGATGACTATCTACTTTCTTTTGCCCGAATGAATCCCTCTGAATTTGATTTGGATTTACTAACTGAATTAGGTCTAACCCAAAATGATTACGTTATATCCTCTCGTTATGGAGGAAAACTTTGGTCTATTGATTGGCTTTGTATTTATGCTGATTACTGTTGGCACAAACTCGAAAACGCTAAAATTGAACCTAAAATAAAGGAGTTAGAACATATTTCAGTAGATGAGTTTTTGGCGAAACACAAAACTCCCGAACAATTTTTGGTAGAATTAAACAATTAAGCCACCAAATCCAAAGAACAGTCCTCACACCAAACATCTTTTTTTAGCGTTGGCTCAATTCCATTGCAATATTCGGTCATGAATCTGCGAACTTCCTTATCTACTATGTCATAATTGGATTCGGTTGTAATAATAGAATCGTATATCATTTGCTATCTTTTTGCTTTTGAAAAATGTCCCAGTTTGATGTACGACTGAAATATAAATAACCTGAAAATAAATCTTGTTGCATAATGCATTACAGGTAATTATTTATTCCAATCTATGTAAAAATAGGGGTGGTTCTCTACGTTAGACAAGCCATGTTTATGAACTGTAAATTTGCCTGTTTTCAAATCCAGTAAAATCAACTCATTTTTAGACAAGTAGGTAAGTATATACTCATTGTTCAGTTGAAAGTTAGAAATTGGAGTATTATTTGTCGGAATGGGTATTATTTTCTCTAGTTCTTGTTTTTCTTTGTTTATGATATATAGGTCGTTAGAGTCCTTGGTGTAGTTAGAAAAATAGAGAAGATAGTACGAATCATTTTCAAAATAATTTTCTATATCTCTATCCTCATCAAACGTAAGATGGTTAAGCATTTTTCCCGTGTTCCAATCAATAAAAAATAAACCTTTAGCACCTTTAATAATAAAATTTGGTTTGTCTGTTTGGTTAGGCAATGTAGCTTTCGCTTCATGGTAATAAATATCTGCATCATTTTCCCAAAGAATTTTGTCCGCAGTTGTGTCATACCCAATCATGTTCCCATTTTCATCACCAAAAATAAGAATACCTCTACCAAAAAATTGATCATGATACAAAGGTTCAAATTTGGTGTTGTGTAAGATTTTATCCACTTTACCCGTTGCTTTTTCTATCTTAAACATCTCAAAAAGAGCTGATTTATAAAGAAATTTATCATCGAAATGAAATCTCCTAAGTCCAAAAATACCGTACTCTTGTGCCCAAACTAAATCTCCGTTGAATCTATCGAAACAATAGATATATCTTTGGTCGCTTACAAAAACCTTATTATCTGAAACAGGGGCAAATTGTTTAAACATTTCGTTCTTGTATTCTTTGTTCCTTCCATAATCAAAAGATTTTTCGTTAAATAAGGTAGCTGTTTTCCAATAAACATCTCCGTTCGTTATATTTATTGCGAAGAGGAATTTTTCGGTGGTAGCATAAATAGTTCCGTTATAAATAGAAAAACGATTTCCCTGTTGGTGCTTATTTTCAGATAATTTTCGTTGCCAAAGAATTTCAAAAGTTTTTTTATTTATGGCGGTTAAAGTAGAATAGAAGGAAGTATAGGTAATTAAGATTTCTTTTTCAGTTGAGTTGTTGGTGGGAACTTCTGCATTCAACTCTTTGAATATATTAAGCTCTTTTTTGGGAATAAAATTGGCGAAAGCATACATTTGGTTATCAAACCCATTTTCCTTAGAAAATGCTACCGATTTGTAAACTCCCGGTGTTGTTTTGTTCCAGAGGTATTTTGTTAAATAGGGGATGAAATCTCTCTTACTAAATTTAATATGGTCTGAATAAGCTAAAAGCCCTTGTTCGTCTAAATCAAAAAATTGAATATTATCTGTCAACTTAAATCCACGTAGGTAAGAGTTAATAGTAATACAATCACAATCTTTCACTTTTTTAAATTCAATGGTATAAATAAGATTATCTACTTTTTCCTTTAACTCATTGTAAGCAATTTCACTTATGGGACTAGCCAATTCAACCCAATTAAGATACATTTTGTTCTGTCCTACTACATGAAATTCGGTATCACTAACAAGAATAATTGAATCATTTTCATTAAAAAAGAAACTATCATTTTTCTTTTGCAAATCTTTTGTAATGGACTGTAAAGCATCTTCATAACTCAAATCAAAAGTAAATTGTTCGCCAATAGGCTTGGTAATATTCACACTAATTTGAGCATAAGAAAAGGCACAAAAAAAGAGAGTGAAAATAAAAACTCCGACTAAAAATAGTTTTTTCATAATTATTCATGTAGTGAAACAAAACTAAGATAATTATTATTTTTATTCGCTTTTAAAGTGAATTTTAAATAGTCATTAATTTGTGCTTGTCTTATCGAATTGATAACTACATGATTCTTAATTAATAATATTAAATCTTTTTTTTCGAATGTCAAACTTATCCTTAATCTCTTTTTTGATAAAATTCTCAACTAGTTTGATTAATAAAAAAACCTTGACATTTCTGCCAAGGTTTAATTCTATTTGAAAAATTATATTTAATAATTATTCTTTCACTTCTTCAAAATCCACATCTTCCACCTCGCTATCGGTAGTTGTATCACTACTTTCAGAACTCTGAGCTTCCGTTGCATCAGCACCTGCTTGTTGCTCATTCATAGCAGCATACAATTCTTGAGAGGCGGCAGCCCAAACTTCATTTAGCTTTTCAACAGCCGGGTCAATTTGTGCAATCTCTTGTGTAGCATGTGCTGTTTTTAGTGTTTCCAAAGCAGCTTCAATATCCGATTTTTTATCAGCCGGTAATTTCTCACCAAAATCTTTCAATTGTTTTTCGGTTTGGAAAATTAAAGCATCTGCACCATTGATTTTTTCAATCTTCTCTTTTGCTTCAGCATCTTTTGAGGCATTTTCTTCTGCTTCTTTTTTCATTCGTTCAATGTCCTCATCGCTTAGTCCTGAAGAAGCCTCAATTT
>JBKEAG010000015.1:0-1522 GCA_047972025.1 Moheibacter sp. | reverse complement strand
TCCAACCAAAAGTTAGCACCAAACTTCTCATAAAATATTCATCGTTCTTCAAAAGCCATGGCAATCGACTTTTGTCGTCGTTGAAAAGGTATAAATTACGGTTAACCAATAACTGAATGTTAAATTTACGCTGCTTGTCAAGATCTGGAATATCTTTCCAACGAGTGATTTCTATCTCTTCATTGATGTCGAAATCATCTGGATATCTTATTTTTATAGTGTCCTCTATTTTTGCAATATTTGGATATTCTTTTTGGTAATCTAATATTTGAGGGATATGGTATGTTTGAGTTACAAAATATTCATTATTTAAAATATGGTAATTATATAAATCTCCACCCTCCCAAGTCATATAAGGTGATTCATCTTTTTTACATTTATCATAAAAAGAAATATGCTCAACAATATTATTAGTTTTTCTTTCTCCAAAAATTTTATTTATTTGAGTTTCAAAACTATTTTTATTAAACGTATAATTATTCTTTCTTAAAGAATCTTTAAGAATAGGAATAGTTAAATTAAAATAGTCCTCATCAATCTCAAAGTTTGGAGATTCTCCCTGACTATTGGAAGTCGAAAACCCCTTGCTTAATTCCAGTTCTATGATGTTTTTTAATTTATTATCTATCATTTCATTTTTTTTGTCATTTATTACAATACCACTTTTAGAATTTTTCTCATTTTTTTGACCATTACAACTCACTGTAACAATACAGGTGAGTATAATTATTATATAATTATTATAATGTACTATCATTTGATGTCGTATTTAATTCCACATTCATTAACTTTTTATTTGCTTCGGCAGTATTTTCATACTGATCTTGCTCTGTTAAATAGTCAATTTGCTTAATGTCATAATTTTTTGGCACATATAACCCTCTACATATTTTATAAACAGAACCATTTTTAAATACTTTTCCAGTAATATCATACACTCCAGCATTGAGTTTATTACTTTGATTCCCTCCTAAACAGGCATATATTCCGTCTCCACTTAACCCACCATAATCTTTAGGAAGCTTTCCAAATACAAAATTTACATGCCCCGATGTTTTTACGTTACTGCCATCACTACTACAGTTTGAATAAACAGCAATGGCACCGTATATTGGGGTTTCTATTTTTTTTAAGGTAGAATGATCTATAAAAAACCTCGAACCTGCCGTTTTGGGATTTTCATAGTCGGATTTACCTAAAACCCAACTAGCAAATGAGGCACACCAAGCATTATCACCTTTTGTAGGATTTGCCTGATTTCCAGTTCGACCAACATAGTTATGATAACTCGTAGCCATACTAAATAAAGGAGCTTCAGATTCTTTTACCCCTTTTGCTTTAGTAGCTTCGGTAATGGCTAACTCCATCCAAGGTGCTCTACCTTCAAATTGTAACGGCACTTGCCCATCACAGACATTTTTATTGTATTTAAACCAAGATTTCAATTTGGAAAGCGCAGTTTTTCGTCCATCCCAACCCATTGGGTCAACATTATTGGTGTGTTTTTGACCATAACCATTTA
>JBKEAG010000191.1:0-7579 GCA_047972025.1 Moheibacter sp. | reverse complement strand
AGTACCCAATTTGGGTACTCTTCTCTTTTCATATTTAAGTAACTAATTTAGATTATAATTACTTTTTAATAATCTTAAAGGTTTCTACCTGTCCTCCCTCTAATACTACTTTGAACACATATGTACCCGTTGGTAACATTGATAGATTTAGCTGTCCATTGGCTACTTTTGAACTTGACAACACTTGCTGTCCTGCTAAATTATATACAGATACTGACTCTATTGATTTCTTCGATGTTAAATTCAATTCGTCTTGTACCGGATTGGGATAGTAACTGAAATCAAATGAACTTAGGTCTCCTAAACCTAATTCGTTACACTCTCCACCAATATAAAATACAGAATTATAGTTTTCTGAATTTATACTCCATGTTTCTGCATGATCTGAACTATTTGCTGTAAATGATTCATGAGACCCTAAAGTTGTCTGTTCCCAATAAACTGTAGATCCCCCAAAATTTATCATTGTTGGCTCAATCCAATAAGTTCCTTCTGCAAAGGTAATTGGTGTTACAAAGTCGAAAACTACTCGATAAACATTTAATCCATATGTTGTAGCAAAAGATGTAGCACTCGTTGGGCTTACTGTTACTGTTTCTATAATATCTCCAGGAAGCCCAGAACTATCTTCTCTAAAATTAATAATTGCTTCACTTACCTCTGATCCCGAAACAACATTAATTATTATTTGTTGAACTGTAAACTCTATTTCTGGTTCGACAACAAAATTATCTGCCACTCTAAACTGATTCTCCGGATTTACGCCCATTCCATTTTCTACACCAGAAATACCTCCATCTCCCTGAAAGCAATCAAAATCCGGATCTTCAAATGTAAATGGTTCTCCACACTGAACAAACCTACTTCTTTCTACCATTTCTGTTCCACAGTTTTCATCCAAATGGTTATAAAAGCGAATTTCTCCTGTTACAGTAGATATCCATGTTACAGAACCTGTCCCTACTGTTAATACTTCTGTCCCATCTGTATTTCCAATTGTAATAAAGTCCGTTGTCACAGAGCTTGAGAAGATATATTCCATACCTTCTACCACACTGACAACAGAGTACTCTCCTGCCCAACCTACTTCTGTAATAAGTGCTGGTGCACCATAACATGGTGGTTCAAACGTTTCTGTAGGCCACTGTCCTTCTGCTTCTAAACAGCCTTCTGTACTTGGGGTTTTAATTAAAAAAGCAACTATTTTGTTTTCTGCTTCAATGAATCCTGTTCCTGTAATGTATTTTCCATCTGAAGAGATTCCTGATGGTAAAGAAAATGTAATTCCTAAATCATCTAAACCTAGACTTTCTACATATTCATTCAAATTAATTCTACCTGCTTCCTTTGTCCAAATAAATCCTTCTCCAAAATAAGGACCTCCGGGCCAAGCTCGGAAATACCCTACAACCATACTCCCATCTCCACTAATAGCCATTGCTCCTCCTCTAAAAAACTGACCCGCATCAGGGTGTGTTATACTTGTAACTCCTTCACTTTCATTCCATATCCATGGTAAATAGTTATACCGACCTCCAACTACCCAATTTCCATCATTGGAAATTGCTATTGCCTCTGTAAGCGGTGTTCCACCATCAGTAAGAATTGTTTGGACTCCATCTACCCAAATTGCAGCCTGTCTATAGCCACTTACAGCATCTTGCCAACCTACTATTTTTGAACCATCAAAACTTGCATCATTTGCTCTAGTGCTTCTATCTGCAACAGTTGTTCCCATATTGACAAGTCCGTCTGTTTCTGTCCATTTTATTGCATGAGCTTCTAAAGTTGACAGCCACCCTAACCCTACTACTGTTTCTCCATCTCCTGATAGTCCCCAGGCGGTAGATAGGTGATTATCTACAGCTGAACCAATTCCTCCCAAATAAGTCCACTGTTCTGTTGAAACATCATAAATTGCCATTTCTGTATAGTCTGATTCTGGATTAACAGCAGAAGCCGCTATACGCATTCCGTCATCTGAAATTTTTGGACTTCCAGCTAATTCTGTCCCATTTGTCATCATATTTAAGACTGTTAATCCGTCTGCCTCTGACCAAATAAAATTACTACTCATTGACGATAGTACTACTACTCCGTCATTTGATACATCTGTAGCGTTAACAATATCGTTACCGTCTGTTAGTTGCCAAACTTGTGCATAGGAAAGTCCTCCTAATAAAAACAAACTTAGCAATAAAGGTTTTAGTTTTTTAGAAAAATAAATGTGTGTCATTTTTAGTTTTTTTGTTTCTGTAAAGATATAAAAAATATCTATTTTTAGTTCTTTCTATTTAGAACACACTATTTTACAATTTTTTTACGTATAAATTTGTCTCTTACTTTAAACTTTAATTTTTGACTTAATGTTTTTGAGTTTTTTTTGAAATGAAATCTCTCCTTTTATGATAAAGTAAAATAATATTCCCAAAAGTAGGAGTGCGAATAAAATTACACCTCCGAAATTTCTTTTTACTTTTTTTTCTTTTTCTAAAGTATTCTGTGTGTAGCTTTCTAGCAGTTTATGAATTGTACTTCGTTCTGTGTTAATGATTTGCTGTGCTACTTTGTCTCCTTTTTCTTTATAGGTTTGAAAATTATTCCAATCTTTTAGTGCTAAATAATTATTTGCCATTCCTCTGTAAACCCCATTGTTGAGAACCAAGTCACCTACATTTTCTGCCAATGTATTTGCTTCTTGAAGTGTTTTGAGTGATTCTTCGTACTTTCCTTCGAGGGTATAGGCCTCTGCTAGTCCCTTTAATGAGAAAGCTTGTAGGCTACTTGCTCCTGCTTTCTGAGCAAATGCCTCTGCTCTTTTGAAGTTTTCTTTGGCATTATTTATCTGATTTAGAGTAAGTAAGCAGTTTCCTTTGTTGTAGGTTACTACGCTTTTATTTGCCAAAATCCTTCTTGTTTCTTTTAGTTGGAAATACGTTTGGTTGGCTTTGTCAAAATAGGTAATTGCTATGTCACAACTTAATTGGTCTCGATAAATAAATCCTTTTATAGCGTTATTGTTTGCCAATACCGCCCGTATGGAGTCTGTTGCTTCAATTTTTGTTGACTCTTTGTCTGCTTCGTCCAGTACTTCCAACGCCTTATCATTTACACCAAGTTGATGGTACTGTGCTGCGATTTTGCTCAAGATTTCAATTTGTAACTTCGGGTCTTGAAGGTTTTTGTTAATTTCATTTGAACGTAGGGCATATTCTAATGATTTTTCATAATCTCGTTTTGACGAATAGGCATTTGATGCTAATAATAGGGCTTTGATTTGCTGTTTTCCATTTGCTTCATTTAGTTCAAATAGTTTTTCTGCCGTTTTTATTGCATTGTCCGGGTCGTCATATACATCTAGAACAGCTTCATTATACAAGCTATCATTATTATTTTGCGCTTTTAGAAATTGAGAAAACACACTGATTATAAGTGCTATATACAAAATACCTTTATACATGCTGACTTACTTTTAATGATTCTTTTTTCGTTTCTGCTTTTACAAATTCTACAAACATAATGGGTGATACTCCTACAATTGATTTAAAAACCGTTGTAAATGTACTGTGAGACGAAAATCCACTTTCTTCTGCTAAATAACTTACTTTATAGTTCAGATAGTTGGATTCTGTTTTTATTTTTTCTGTTATATAATTGATTCTCAATTCATTGATATAAGCATTGAAATTTTTTTGTTTGTACCTATTTATGACTTCGGACAAATATTTAGTATTTGTGTTTAATTGAGATGCTAATAGGCTCAAAGACATGTCTTTATTTGTGTATTTTTTTGTGGATTCAAATTTTTCCAATGCTTGTAAAATCTGCTTTTCACTTTCTTTTAGAATTGTTGTTTTTTGTGTTGTAGGCTGTTTAGTTTCTTCTTGTTTTGCTTTATCTGTTTCTGTTTGCTCTTGTTCTGCCAGGTATTTCAACATGCTGTTGTACATCTTGAGCTTATTTTTATTTCGAATGAAAAAAGCAACTTTAAATACAATTCCAATCAGCAATAACAACAGTAAAACACCCAATATTGTTTTGTATAATTGACTTGTTTTTAAAAGTCTATTATCCAAATCCTTACTCACTAGTTCATGTGCTGTGTTGGTGGTATCTGATTGAATTTTTTCTGTTTCTATTTCTAAATTTAATGCTTGTTGGTTTGCTTCTTGAAATTTAGAAAGGCTGTCTAGTGCCAAATAATTGGTCGCTAATTTTTGGTAAATTTCTCTCTTTAAAAATGGATTTTCTATTTTTTGTGCAATTACCAATGACTGTTTGTAGGTTTCTTTGGCACTGTCTAATTGCTGTGCCTGAAAATAACGATCTCCTTTTAATTCTAAATATTTTGACTCTAAAAAACCTAAAGATTCCATATTTAAAATCTGCTTTTCTAGAAGTTGTTGCTCAATGTCGTCAACCACATTTAACTGATTTTTAACCAACGCACTATCTGCTTCTATCAGTAAATTTTCAGAAATAAGTGGCTCATTTTTCACATGATGGTAAACTTCTACAGAGTTTGGAGTCACAATACTCAAATTACTTAGAATATGGAGAATCAACTCTTCACTTTTTATGGTATAATCATTTTGACTGTTTGAGCTATTTTTTGCCAAAAAAGCACTGGTCAAAGCATCATCATACTGTCCCATTACATAGTTTGACAGTGCATTTATGTACAGTGATGTTACTTTTTGGGTATTACTCTCAGAACTTTTATATACGTGTTGTGAAATTCTATGGGCTTCTGATGGATTGTACAAAACAATACTTTCTGCCTGTGTCAAAAGCCTGTCTGCTTCCGTTGATTGTCCAAAAACAATCACCATTGAAGCAAAATAAAACAACGACAAGCTCCGTTTAAACAACATAAAATTACTAAATTTTAACAAAGGTATGGTTTTTCATCGGGTTCATGACTTCCTATCTTTGTTTGTACTTTGAATTATATTTTTTTAGATTTATCACCTTATTTTCATTATATGGATAATTTTACTAATCGACTAAAAGACGTTGCAAACTACTACCAGCATGGCGATTTGGATTTGGGGTTTAGGCGGCTGATTGACTCTGCATTAGACACTGGAAATACCTTGATTTTAAAAGAGGTTATTTCTTTTACAGATTGGCGGTACAAATACCCAGATGACACTTCTGGTGAAACAGAGAAGGCCTTGGGGTTGATTCAGAAAATGGAGAAGTTTGATTTAAAATTAAATTCACATTCTACTGAAAAAATCATTGATGCTACAAACATTTCTAAACGGTATGCTAAGGGAAATTTTACTTTGGGTCCGCTGAATGTCTCTATTCAGCCAAGAGAAGTTGTGGGGTTGGTTGGAGAAAATGGTAATGGAAAAACAACACTTTTACGGCTGTTAAGTGGTGAACTCAGACCAAGTTCTGGACAAATAAATTATCAGTTCAAAGATAAATCCAAAAGTCAATTTGACCTAAGAACCCAGCTGGTGTATATTCCACAACGAATAGAATTGCTCCGAGGTGGGTTGATGGATAATCTACAGTTTACACTAACATCTTATGGCATAAAAGGGGAGGACAATTATTATTTAGCTCAAACGATGTTGGCAAGAATGGGACTTTGGCCTTATAAAGATTTGAGTTGGTCTCGACTTTCTTCCGGTTATAAAATGCGGTTTGAACTCGCTAGAACACTTTTGAGAAAACCGGAGGTTTTATTGCTTGATGAACCTTTGGCTAACCTAGATATTTTGGCACAACAAATTATACTGGAAGATTTACGCTATTTATCCGGTTCATTACTCCGTCCTTTTGGTGTTGTGCTTAGTTCACAACAACTTTATGAAGTAGAAAAGGTTTCTGATAAAATTATCTATTTGGAAAACGGTAGGCTTGTAAGTGATAGCTCTCAAACAAAAACAGAATCGGAAGATAATCATCTGATACTTGAATTGGACTCTTCTTCTTCACGTGATGAACTTCAACTACAACTTCAAAAAATAGGATTGGTAAAAATGAATTATAACGGTGGAAACTATATTTTGTACTTTCCTAAAGAAAAAAGCATCAATGATGTGATGACCGTATTGGGAACTGAAAATATTTCTGTTACCTACCTTCGTGATATTTCAAATTCTAGCCGTCGATTTTTTCTAAACTAACCAACATGATTAAAAAAATAAATAAATATTTACTTGAAAACCATCCATTGATTTGGAATACTCGTTTTATATGGATGTTGATTGCGTTATTATTCGCACACCTTGGTTTTTTTGCTATGGGGTTTTTCTCTTACCGGCAACCCGTAGAACTCCATGATTATAATTTCTTTGATCGCTATTTTGATGATGGTTATGTTTGGATTGGTATTTTACTTGCCATTTTGATTTTGATTCTTTGGTTAAATCAATATTTAAAACACAATGCCTTTAAATCCTTTTATCCTAAAAGTGGTTTTTCTTTATACAAAGAGTTTCTTATCATCTTTATAATAGCAGCCTTATCTGTCGGTACTTATTTTTCATTTACCTACGGGCTTAAAACACGTGTTTCTTCTATCAAAACATTAGAAGAACTACAAAATGATGTGGATTTAGTTAATCAAGTTGCTCCATTTACATTGCAATCCGTTAATTATAGAGAATATACAGATATTTATTCCTCAATAAACCGTTGTGTAGATGCTCCCGTTTTTGACTCACTCGTTTCTTTTGATGAAGTGCTGGAACGTGTTGTTTATAATAATTACTATAACAATTACTGGGATATTTCTTATGAAGACACTCGAAACTATCAAAAATATAAAGATAGCTTAAAATTACCTCTTTATAAAGAAGCTGAATTTGATGAAATACTCATTCAAAAACTTCCTCAACGTGAAAATTGGGTTCAACCCAAAGAGGAGAAAGCCAAAGAACCTGTAGAAGATGATGTAATATACTCAGGTGAGGATGCGACTTATGCTACAACCGCTTATACTGAAGACATATCTCCTTATGATAACTTAAAAAGCATTTACAATCACTGTCATGTTCTCATTGACCCTACTGACTCACTTAAAAACAATGTTTACTATACTGAAAAAACACAAAAATTACTAAGTGGAAACAAAAAAGAGGAAATTCAAACACTGCTAAACAATTATCTAAAGTTAGCTGATGAGTATCAAATCGGCTATCGCTTTAAAGACAAAAACTGGATAGATTATGTTTACAATCCTCCGTATTATTTTGTAAATTATGAACTCTCAACCTCTGAAGAATATAGTCAATACTATACAAAATCTTTCAAAAAAGACTACATTTCAGAAAACGATTTGCAAAAAGCAGTAGAAACCCTTTTAAAGTCTAAAACAAATATTTTTGAACCTGTGTTTTTTCTATTTTGGCTCTACTTCTCACTTGGATTGGCTTTGTTGATTTTTACCTTCAAAGTTACTTCTACCCGAACTTGGGTAATTGCCGTAATTGGAGCTATTATTTTAACACTTCTATTTTCTAGTATTTTTTACTTTCTAACTCTTTTTAGAGTTTTTACACATGAATTTAGTGTTTCATCCCTACTTCTAGTTTTCATTTCTCTATTTTGGATTTTT
>JBKEAG010000146.1:0-2947 GCA_047972025.1 Moheibacter sp. | reverse complement strand
TTTGTTAATGTAATAATCATCTGTCAATGTTCCCTTGGATGACATTTCTACAATGGCAACAACCCCAACATTGTCAAACACTTTCAAACTTTCTTCACCGGCAATGACATGTGAAGTAATCATATCTACCCAGTTTGCTATTTTGTAAATTCCCTCTTTAAATTGAAGTTCTTGCGTGTTGCCAATATCAGCAAATTTTCGGTCTTCAAACAGAAGAAACTCTTTCTCTTTTGCAATTTGTTTCAACTTGTCAACCAAATCAAAACTAAAATCTTTGATGATGTCTGTATGTAGTTTCAATGCGACAATATATTCTCCAACATCATTTGCCAATTTCAACAGTTCTGCAGAGGAAATCACATCTGCGGAAGCAATTAAATTGGATTGTTTTTTAAGTGCTATTTCAATTAATTTTTTCCCAACAGGATGTTTTATAGATTTCTTTTCCAAAGGAACTCTTTTGACTTCGGGTGGCACCGGTGGATTGTTTAAAAAGTTTTTTACCCGTACCAATTCAGCATCACTCAAACGGTGGTAACGGTGTAGAATATCAATCACTTCATGAATGGTAAACAAAGTATGAACTGTATATCCTTTTTGTTTTAATTTTTGAATCCCTCCCTGCTCACGATCCAGCACAACTACAATATCGGTTACTTTTAGTCCCTCTCGTTCAACTTCATCAATGGTTTCCAACAGACTTTGCCCACTGGTAATTACGTCTTCCACCAATAAACAATTTTGCCCATCATGGTAAACCCCTTCTACCATTCGTTTTGTCCCGTATCCTTTGTTTTCTTTTCGTTTGATTATCAAAGGGATGCCACTTGCTAAGCTCATTGTTGTTCCCATTGGTAAAGCAGCATAAGGAACACCACAAATTAGTTCAAAAGATGAATCTTCTACTAATTCCAACAAATTATTGGCAAGTGTTTTTAGCAATTGAGGACTAGATGCCAAAGGTCTTAAATCTACATAAAAAGGGGATTCTATACCACTTTTCAGTGTGAAATTTCCAAATTTAATGATTCCGAGTTCGTAGGCTTTGAGTAAAAAGTCTTCGCGTTGTTGCATTTCTGAAAGGTTTGGGCAAAGTTAAACGTTTCCGACTATTTGAAACGAATAAAACGCAAAAGACTTACATGGAATTTTCCAAAAGGGTAACAAATTTTAGCAAATCATTCGTTCATTGATTTTCTCAAGTTCGTATATTTACCTTTCTTTAATTCATTCACATGAAAAAAATAGCTTTCATTACTTTATTTTTAAGCTCCTTTTTATTTGGGCAAAAGTCAGAATATGTATTCACAAAAGTAATTGACCTCACTCCCAGTCCTGTCCTTAATCAAGGAAAAACAGGTACTTGCTGGAGCTTTTCTACGGTTTCATTTTTGGAGTCAGAAGTTCACCGTATTACCGGTAAGCAAATTGACCTTTCTGAAATGTACGCTGTGAGAAAAACATATCCTGAAAAAGCATACAATTATATTTACCGTCAAGGAAAAGCACAATTTAGTGAGGGTGGACTAAGCCATGATGTGATGAATGCTGTTGCAAAATATGGTATAGAACCCCACGAAGCCTATTTGGGGATTTCTACAAATACAACAACATTTGACCATTCTGAAATGGTAAAAAAATTAACTGCCGAATTGGATTCAATCATTAAAAATCCAAAAAAATATTTGAAAAACGGTTGGATGAACCAAATTACAACAACATTAAACCAATATATGGGTGATACTCCTGAAAAATTTACTTTTGAAGAAAAAGAATATACTCCTCATGGTTTTGCTAAGTTTTTAAAAATTCATCCCGAAGATTATGTCACATTAACATCTTTTACGCACCATCCTTATTATACTTCATTTATTTTGGAAATTCCTGATAATTTTTCAAACGGAATCTACTTTAATTTACCACTGGATGAATACACCTCCACTCTAAACAATGCTTTATCAAATGGGTTTACAGTAGCCTTGGATGCTGATGTTAGTGAAGATACTTTTTCTGCCAAAGATGGAATGGCAATTTTGCCCAGTGAAGGAGATAAAGCAGATTTTTTCCGGACGTTACTTCCTGAAAAATGGGTAACTCCAGAAGAACGTCAAAATGCTTTTGAAGACTACTCCACAACAGATGATCATTTGATGCACCTCACGGGGCTAATCAAGGACCAGATAGGGAATCAATACTACGATGTGAAAAACTCTTGGGGAACAAAAGATTTAGGAAACGGTGGGCATATTTATATGTCTGTTCCGTATTTCCGAATGAAATCTATTGCCTACACGGTACATAAAGATGCTTTACCAAAAGAATTGAGAAAAAAGTTAGGTATTCATTAATCTCCATTCTTTAGATTGAGTTTAAATTTATTATTCCTTTTAAAATTTATAGAAATCGGAATAGTAATTGTTTTAATTCAAAAAAAATACTTACACCATGCAAACACTTGAACAAGCTACTTCTACTCTACCTGTCAAAGGATATTTGGATTTGGAAATTCCGAAAGGAATTGATTTGATAGAAGAAATCAATAAACTGAGAAAAGAAAAAAATGCCATTATTTTGGCACATTATTACCAAACGGGTGACATTCAAGATATTGCAGATTTTCTAGGTGATAGTTTACAGCTTGCTCGTGCTGCTGCTGATACAGATGCTGATATGATTGTTTTTTGTGGTGTACACTTTATGGCAGAGGCTGCTAAAATTCTAAATCCTACCAAAAAGGTTGTTCTACCCGACTTGTTGGCAGGATGTTCTCTCGCTGATTCTTGTTCAGGTGAAGGTTTACGTGAATTACGTAAAGAGCATCCTGGTGCTATTGTAGTGAGTTACATAAACTGTGATGCCGGTGTAAAAGCAGAAAGTGATATTATAGTGACTTCTTCTAATGCTGAACATATCATTAACTCTATTCCAAAAGACCAAAAAATAATTT
>JBKEAG010000083.1:0-8022 GCA_047972025.1 Moheibacter sp. | reverse complement strand
TTAAATGATGTGAAAAATCATTTTGAACAAGTAACTATTTTAGGTGATAAAGGGTATTTGAACAAACAGATTCAGATCGATTTATTCAACTATCAACAGATCAATCTCGAAGTTCCCTTGAGGGAAAATCCGTTCGAATCAGAAGGTACTTATCAAATTAGATAATTATCTATTTCAATAGTTCGGCATCGTGGAAGGTCGGGTACGAAATATTTCCCTTTCACCAGATGTCGAAGGAAATTATTATGTAGAAGTCGAATTGCCTAACGGGCTCAAAACCCCTTACAACAAACAACTCATTTTCGACAAAGAAATGCAGGATTCCACTGAAATCGTGACAGAAGATTTACGTTTGATAGAAAGAGTGTTTTATCAATTTCGGGAGATTTTCAGGTATCAATAAGGTTTTAGTATAAAAATTTACAAATAGTAACCTAATCAAAAAACTTGTAAATTTGCATTCAAAATTCAATTTAAATGATTAATATCACTCTTCCTGATGGAAGCATTCGACAATATGAATCAGGAGTTACTCCTATGGAAATTGCACTAAGTATCAGTGAAGGACTTGCGAGAAATGTCTTGTCAGCCTTAGTTGATGGTATACAAGTAGAAACAAGTACATCCATTTCTCATGATGCTAATATCCAATTGTTGACATGGAATGATGATTTAGGAAAAAAGGCATTTTGGCATTCTTCAGCTCACCTATTGGCTCAGGCAATTATGGAGTATTATCCAAATGCTAAATTGACGATAGGACCGGCAATTGAAAATGGATTTTATTATGATGTAGATTTTGGAGAAGAAACTTTTTCAGAAAAAGATTTTGAAAAGGTTGAAAAAAAGATTTTGGAGAATGCCAAGAAAAAATCAAACTTTAAATTGTATCCTGTTTCAAAATCAGATGCACTAACTGAGTATAAAAATAATGAGTACAAAACAGAGTTGATTGAAAATTTAGAAGATGGAGAAATAACATTTTGTACACATGATAACTTTACAGACCTATGTAGAGGTGGTCACATTCCCAATACCGGATTGGTAAAGGCTGTAAAGATACTAAATGCAGCCGGAGCTTATTGGCGCGGTGATGAAAAGAACAAGCAATTGGTTCGTGTTTATGGAATTTCTTTCCCGAAACAGAAAGAACTGACAGAATATTTAAATTTACTGGAAGAAGCAAAAAAACGAGACCATCGAAAGCTCGGAAAAGAATTGGGCTTCTTTACATTTTCAGAAAAAGTAGGACAAGGACTCCCGTTATGGCTCCCAAAAGGAACTGCATTGCGTAGAAAGTTAGAAGCATTTTTGATGAAGGCTCAGCAAAAAGCAGGTTATGAAATGGTAATAACACCCCATATAGGAGGGAAAGAACTGTATGTAACTTCCGGACACTATGCAAAATATGGAGCAGATAGTTTTCAGCCGATTCATACCCCAAATGAAGGAGAAGAGTTCTTATTAAAACCAATGAACTGCCCACATCATTGTGAAATTTATAAATCCTTCCAATGGTCATACCGAGATTTACCTAAGCGCTATGCAGAGTTTGGAACAGTTTACCGCTATGAACAAAGTGGAGAATTGCATGGGTTGACACGTGTTCGTGGATTTACGCAAGATGATGCCCATATATTTTGCACACCAGATCAATTATTAGATGAATTTAAAAAAGTGATTGATTTAGTACTTCACGTATTTAATTCTCTAGGGTTTGAAGATTTTGTCACACAAGTCTCACTTCGTGATTCGGAAAATAAAGAAAAATACATCGGTTCAGACGAAAATTGGGAAAAGGCAGAAAAAGCAATTGTACAAGCAGCTCAAGAAAAAGGATTGAAAACAGTTATAGAATATGGAGAAGCGGCTTTTTACGGTCCCAAGCTAGACTTTATGGTAAAAGATGCACTGGGGAGAAAATGGCAATTGGGAACCATACAAGTGGATTATAACTTACCGGAGCGCTTTGAACTAAGTTATGTAGGCTCAGATAATCAGTCACATACGCCAGTGATGATACACAGAGCACCATTTGGATCTATGGAGCGTTTTGTTGCAATTTTACTAGAACATACAGCAGGAAACTTTCCATTATGGTTAACACCAGAGCCATTTATCTTATTGCCAATCAGTGAGAAATATCAAGAATATGCACAAAAAGTTTTAAATTTGTTAGAAAATCACGATATTCGCGGGCTGATTGATGATCGCAATGAAAAAACGGGTAAAAAAATCCGTGATGCAGAAATGAAAAAAATCCCTTATATGCTGATTATTGGGGAGAAAGAAGCAGAAAATGGAACTGTATCCGTTAGAAAGCATGGAGGGGAAGACTTGGGAGAAATCAAAATGGAGGATTTTAGAGATTTATTGCTTAAAGAAATAAACATTAATTAAAATTTTATAGACTATCGCAATCAAAAGAAGAAATTTCGGTCGTAGACCGGCTAGAGTGATCAAGGAAGATCAACACAAGATTAACAATAAAATTACCGTACCTCAAGTGAGATTGGTAGGTGAGGGGATAGAGGCTGGGATTTACCCAACTTCAAAAGCCTTGAAAATGGCAGAGGAAGAAGGGCTAGACTTAGTCATGATTACAGAAAGGGCAGACCCACCCGTTTGTAGAATTATAGATTACAAAAAGTTTCTGTACGAACAGAAAAAGAAAGAAAAGGAGCTAAAAGCCAAACAACAGAAAGTAGTCATTAAAGAAATTCGTTTTGGGCCACAGACAGACGATCATGATTATGAATTTAAGAAACGACATGCAAGGAGTTTTTTAGAAGAAGGGTCAAAGTTAAAAGCCTATGTTTTCTTTAAAGGGAGGTCGATTGTATTTAAAGACCAAGGAGAAATTTTGTTGTTGAAATTAGCACAAGAGTTAGAAGACATCGGAAAAGTAGAGCAGCTTCCAAAATTAGAAGGAAAGCGAATGATTATGATGATGGCTCCTAAAAAATAATACAATTCGCAAAGTGCGAAAAAAGAGATAAACGTTTTATAAAACATACAGTTATGCCAAAACAAAAAACAAAATCTGGGGCTAAAAAGCGTTTTAAACTTACCGGTTCGGGTAAGATTAAAAGAAAACACGCTTACAAAAGTCACATCCTTACAAAAAAGGAGACCAAACAAAAACGTAATTTGACTCAGACAGGACTTGTAAACAAGTCAGATGAAAATAGCGTTAAAGAACAATTGAGGTTAAAGTAAGATTTAATCTCCGGTTTATTAATTCATTTATTTATTAACCCTGTGCCGGAGCAACATGTTAAGTAATCCACTATAGGATTCGCCCGTCATAAAAAAATTAAAAATTATGCCAAGATCAGTAAATTCAGTAGCGTCTAGAGCGCGTAGAAAAAAGGTGATGAAGTTAGCCAAAGGCTACTTCGGACGTAGAAAAAATGTATGGACAGTCGCAAAAAATGCGGTTGAAAAAGGATTGGTTTATGCTTACCGTGACCGTCGTCAGAAGAAAAGAAATTTCCGTTCTTTGTGGATTCAGAGAATCAATGCAGGAGCGAGACTTCACGGAATGTCTTATTCACAATTTATGGGTGCTGCCAAAAAAGCCGGAATCGAATTGAACCGTAAGGTACTTGCCGATTTAGCAATGAATCATCCAGATGCTTTTAAAGCAATTGTAGAAAAAGTAAAATAAATTAATCAATATAAAACGTTTATTAAGTCCCACCCTTTTTGAGTGGGATTTTTTATAATTACACATTTTACACAGCCTATTCCATTTGGATTGAAATTACAACAATTCATTTAATTGTTCTCTGAGTAATGGATCAGAAGGTCTTGGTGCATTTGAATTAATGATGTTTCCATTTGTATCTATCAAAATAAAACGAGGGATGGCATCAATAGCGTAAGCCTTGATGAAATCTGATTGCCAATTTTTATCGGCAAATAGCTGGATTCCTCCTAATTCCTTATCTTTCACCATCTTTTTCCATTTGTCAAAATTATGTGGCTCATCAATCGATATACTTACAAATACAATATTTTTTGAATGATAGTCTGATTCAAGCTCTTTTAGTGCTGGAATTTCTATAAGACAAGGACCACACCAAGTTGCCCAAACGTCTATATAAACTAATTTTCCTTTTAAATCACTTAAAGAAACTTGACTTTCATCAATTGAATTATAGGTAAATTCGGGAGAAGGATTTCCTGGTGATAAACGTTTTACGGCATTGTACTTTTCAGAGTTATTTTTCAGTAATTCCTTGTCTGTAGTATGTTTTTGAATGAGGTTGTTTAATTTATCAAAATCAGGATTTGAGGCAACCATCCAATTGGAAAGAATCTTTAAAACTTCATTTTTAATTTTTGTAGAAGGAATTGATGCAATGATTTTATCGATTTCCTCTACAGATTCTGTTTTGTCAATTTGAACCAATAATCGCTGCATGACAAAACTTTTGTAACTAGGTAAAGAGCTGAACCACTCTTCATTATAGGACTCTATTTCGTTTAATTCTTTTGAAATTTCAGGTGTTATATTTGCTTTTTCACCTGTAAAGTATGGGTAATAAGTAGCATATTGGTCCAGTAGCATCAAATAATCGTATGTGATATTTTGGAGTTGAAATTCTTTAAATTCATCACTAACCGCTGTGTTCCTTAAATCGTTTTCTAATGCCGTTTTGTATTCTGTTAACTGTGCTTTGTAGGCTTCAGATGTTTGGGTGAAAAAGCGTTCAGGATTAGTGAGCATTTTTTCTTCTTCTAAATATTTTTTCACCAAATAATTATTTTCATTGGCAGAGCTTCCGGTAAACCTTAGTGTTTCATCAAATTGCTCCTGATTTACAAAAAGAGTTAAACTATCATCGGGGTGAAGAAATAATTGAGCATGTTCATTTCCACTAATAAATTCAAAATAACCTGATGTGCTTATAGACAACGTATCTTTAAACTCACCATTGACAAGAGCTATTGCTTTGTAAAAATCGGTTCCTCTAATGTAAATACTATCTGTTTTTAGGTTTTCTATCTTTCCGGAAAGAGAAATAAAATCACTTGTTTCCCTTTTACAGGAAATGACAATACAAATGATGAAAAGGAGAGATAATATTCGAATTTTCATAAAAAATGTTTCAAGGTTGAATGATTAAAAAAGCAGTTCATTTTCTGTAGTTTCAAATCCGTTATCAATTTGTAAATCAGAAGAATTAGCTGCAGCTACTGCAATTTGGTCAGCACGTTCATTAAATTCATTTCCGGCATGACCTTTTACCCACTGAAGTCGTACTTTGTGTTTTCTATATTGAATTAAAAACTTTCGCCATAAGTCAGGGTTTTTTTTGTCTTTAAATCCTTTTTTTTCCCAGCCCAAAACCCATTTTTTCTCAACCGCATCACACACGTATTTTGAGTCAGTATAGATTGTAATTTCGGTCTTTGGCTTTTTGAGTTTTTCCAATGTCACAATAACTGCCATCA
Source organism: Moheibacter sp. (assembly GCA_047972025.1). Classification (GTDB taxonomy): domain Bacteria; phylum Bacteroidota; class Bacteroidia; order Flavobacteriales; family Weeksellaceae; genus Moheibacter. Next base: position 2,559 of record JBKEAG010000083.1, on the reverse strand, counting down.
GCTCCATACGGTTATTTGTAGTCAATCGGTAACCTTGTGAAAACTCTTTTTTGAGCATTTTTTCTGTTTCTAACAAAACAGTACCATATCCACCGGGACCGGGATTGCCTAATGATGAGCCGTCTGTATATGCGATAATTGCCAAAAATTCAATTAATTTGTTAAGTCATTATAAAGTTTCTGATAGCAAATTTCTCTTACTTCATCTTTATCTTGCAAAGATAAGTTTTCAGTTGAAACAATGTCAATTCGTTTAACGTGTACTTTCCCGGGATAACCCCTGCTCCATGACCATGGAAACATTTCCTTTAATCCTTTTATAGAATAAACTGCAATTGGTACTTTTGATGTAATAGCAATACTAAATGCTCCATCTTTAAATCTCTGTAAAACAATGCTCTCATCATCCGGTATGCCTCCTTCGGGGAAAATCACAATACTTTTACCTAAGTTAATTTTTTCCTTTGCTAAGTGAAAAACACGTGCTTTACTTTTTGCATTTAAGCGGTCAACGGTAATGCAAATTTGCTTGTAGATAGTCCCAAAAATGGGTAGTTTCGTCAATTCTTCTTTTCCTACAAAAACAATAGGATGGTGTTTATGTATAATCGCCATCACCATAATGTCTAGTATAGAAGTATGGTTAGAAATAAAAATATAAGGCTGGGTAGGATTGAGTGTTGTTTTCTCTTTCTGAAAATCTAATCGAAACCCTGAACTGTAAAAAACAAGAATCGCCCAAAGGCGGATCCCCTTATAAGCAAGTGGGAATGTTTTGGGGGAAAAGGTAAGTGGGAAAGTCCAAAATATACCTATAATTAAAACAAGTATAGTGGTGACTAGTAAAAACCAGCATTTCCATAGCAAGGTTACTGTTTTTTTGATAATTTCCATTTAAAAGTCAAAAATAGGAAATCAGAAAAGTTTTAGAAAAAAAAAGACTCTGAAATTTCAGAGCCTTTTTTATTCTTACTTACTAAAAGGATTATTTTATAGCGTCTTTCGCTCCTTCTACTGCTCCTTCAGCAGCACCTTTTACTGCATCAGCAGTTTTTTCAGCACCGTCAACTACTGCTTCTCCAGCAGCTTCAGCACCGTCAACTACAGCATTAGCACCATCAGCAACAGCTTCACCAGTAGCCTCAGCACCGTCAACAACTGCATTAGCACCGTCAGCAACAGCTTCACCAGTAGCTTCAGCACCGTCAACTACAGCATCACCTGCAGCTTCAGCAGTTTCTTGAACATCACCTGCAGCTTCTTCAATTGCGTCAGCTGGTTTTTGCTCACATGAAATGTTAGTGAATGATAAACCTACTACTGCTAATAAAGCGAATCCTTTTACAAATACTTTTTTCATAACTAATAAATTTTTAATGGTTTTTATTTGTTCCAAAAGTACACTAGCTTTGTCTCGAACGTCTTGAAAATGAGTTGTAATCGTTTTGTAAAATAATTTACAATTTACAAAAGGCTGATTATCAAGAAAATAAATAGAAAAATTTGAATAATATTTCAGATATAGAACTATTTGAATTGTTGAAAAAGGACATCACAAATCATTTTTTTGAGTCAAATTCAGCATCTTCTCATAACATTTCGGACTGGAAAGGACAAGATATTGTCACTTTTCAAGAAGAATTGTTTCAAAAAACAAAATCGACGGTTAGTGAAAAGTGGTTTTATACATATTTCAAATCAGACTTTAAAAAGCTTCCCCGAATTGATATGTTGAATATTTTGGCTCAGTATGCCGGATATTCCGGTTGGTCTGCGTTTATTGTTTATCATAAAAATCAAAGGGAAGAAGAAAATAAAATAGCGAATGAAAGTCTGGATAATCCGATAGAGGTAATTGAAAATACAACTGAAAAAGAGCTCAATAAGTCGATTAATAAAGGTGAGACTGAGCCTGATGAGGTAAAATATAAGAAGGTAAAACCGAAAAAAAAGGGTCTTATAGTTCCTTTTGTTTCCATTATATTGCTGATAATAGGTACTTTAGGGATTTACTATGGCTTTTTCTATCAAAAAACATATGAATTTTGTTTTGTAGATGCTGACCGAAATACCTTTATTTCAGAGCCAATTGAGGTAACGGTGGCACGTCCTGGTTTTACACCACTAGAACTTTTAACAAATAAAGGGTGTGTTGAATTTTCATCGTATGAGGATACTTTGCTTATGACGATAAAATCTACTTATTATAAACAAGATACATTTAAAATTAACCTTCATCAATATCAAGGAAAAGAGAACATTCGACTAGAACCAGATGATTATAAGGTCATGTTACGTCATTATTCCAAATCTTCACAAAGTGTAAAAGAGCGGATAAAAAAGCTCGATGAAATGATTGCGAATGATGCGTTGATTTATCAAGTTTATGATAATGAGTACTTTGGAGTAGAGGTGTTGAATAAAAAACAGTATATAAATTTAGTATCCTTGCCTACTACTTCATTAAAAAACTTTACCTTAATAGAGGCAGAGCGAAAAAATGGAAAAATTGTAAAAATTAAATTTAAAATCCACTCAGATGAAAATTAAATCTATAAT
>JBKEAG010000074.1:0-5662 GCA_047972025.1 Moheibacter sp. | reverse complement strand
CGTCCATGATAACCTACCGGAATATGCTTCCAATTAGGCAGTAGTGCATTTTCTGGGTCACGAAACATTTTCCCCACATTGGTAGCATGTTCTATACTACTATAGAAATCTGTATAATTTGGTACATGAGCCGGCATTTGTATAGAAACATCTTCAATCGAATAAAATGCATCTACAATTGTGTCTTTATCTTTTGACAGTTTGCTATCTTCTAATAATAATTGTTGAATCTTCTCACGTACCGGAACAGTAACTGCTTTTCCCAAAAAGATAAATTCATTCAACGTAAAAGCATCAAATACATTTTCTCCTAAATCAAATTCATCAAAATACCCCTTGTCATAAAGAGTTGCTAAGTTAACAACCGTATCGCCAATACGTGTGACACAAGCAATAGTATCATCTTCAAAAATAGCTATACCAAATGGAATATTATAAATGGAAAAATCAGAATTTTGATTGTACGGAATAAATGATTTCATGAAATTATACTTTAATTTATTTTTCTAAAAATTTTGAACCCAAAAATAGGAATTATAATTCTGAATAAAGTAATTATTTCTGAATTAGCAATCGAATTTCACCAATTAATCTCAGCCAAACCTTTGGATTTGAGGAAATTATTTGTTTGAGAAAAAGGTTTACTTCCAAAAAATCCACCATGTGCCGATAATGGCGACGGATGAACTGATTTTATGATATGATGTTTTGATGTATCAATAACACTTCCTTTCCTTTGTGCATAAGCCCCCCAAAGAATAAAAACAAGATTTGATTTTTCATTGGACAATTTTTTTATTACAGCATCCGTGAACTCTTCCCAACCTTTTTTCTGGTGTGAACCAGCCTGTGAAGCTCGAACAGTCAATGTTGTATTTAGTAGAAAAATCCCCTGTGCCGCCCATCGTTCCAAATTTCCACTTTTGGGAATTTCATTGCCTACATCTGAATGAACCTCTTTGAAAATGTTTTTTAAGCTGGGCGGATGAGGAGTGCCGTCTGACACCGAAAAACACAAACCATTTGCCTGACCTAGACCGTGATAAGGATCTTGCCCTATAATCACTACTTTCACTTTATCAAACGGTGTAAAATCAAAGGCAGAAAAGATTTGACTTCCGGGTGGATAAATCTGTTGAGTAGCATATTCGATTTTGACAAACTTCACAAGGTTTCTGAAATAATCTTTTTCAAATTCACCCTGTAAAACATTTTTCCAACTTGCCTCTATCTTTACATCCATTTATTTTCAGTTCTAGTTTCCAAATATAGATTAATTTTGCAACAATGCAGGTATCCAAACAAACACTTCGTGATTTAGAATTTCCCAAAATATTGGAAAAGGTTTCCGCTTATGCTTTTAATGAAAGAACGGCTTTACGTATCGTAAATCTGATTCCTTATACAGATTACAATGCGTTGATTCAAGATTTAGATACAACAAATGAATACCTTTCTAGTTTTGAAAATGAGAATAAAATTCCTTTTTCTGAATTTTATTATATGACAGATTATTTGTCTCATTTGGAAATTGAAAATTACTATCTAAATGTTGAACAATTTTTTCAAATAAAATCCAATACTCTTCAAATCAAAGAGATAACAAAGTTTTTCACCAAATTTGAAGAGTATTTTCCGGAACTTCATTCCTTGATTTCACTTGTGCAGTATGAAAATGAAATTGTAAAAGAAATCAACAATGTGTTTAACCGTCATGGTGAAATAAAGGATGATGCGAGTCCTGAATTGGCAAGTATTCGAAAAAAGATGAAACTTATTTCAGGTCGAATAGCTGATTTATTCAAAAAATCCATTGTTCACAACCTGGCTTATTTAGATGATATAAAAGAAACCGTTGTTGACGACAAACGTGTATTGGCTGTGGATTCAGCTATGCGAAAACGTGTAAAAGGAAGATTATTAGGAAGCTCTAAAACAGGTTCTATTTCTTATATAGAACCCGAAAGTGTTCAAAAACCCGATCGTGAACTAGAAGAACTAAAAGAAGATGAAAGTAAAGAAATTATTAAAATTTTAAAAGAACTTACAGCTGTGATTTCTATTCACAAACCTTTACTAGAAGAGTATGAACAATTATTAGAATATTTAGATTTCACACAGTCAAAAGCTCAATTTGCTTTGGAGATTAAAGCCTGTTTACCCCAAATAAAGCCAGAAAAAATTATAAATTTAAAAAACGCATACCATCCGTTACTTTATTTGTCCAATTTAGAAAAGAAAATAAAAACTTGGCCACAGACTTTACAGATGAATGAACAACAGCGAATCATCATCATTTCTGGACCAAATGCCGGAGGAAAAAGTATCACACTAAAAACAATTGGTGTAAATCAATTGATGATTCAAAGTGGACTTCTTATTCCAGTACATCCATCATCCGAAATTGGATTTTTTGAAAAAATCTTTACAGATATAGGAGATAATCAGTCCATAGAAAATCAATTAAGTACTTATAGTTATCGTTTAAAACAAATGTCTTATTTCATTAGAAATGTGAATAATAACTCACTATTATTAATTGATGAATTTGGTACAGGTTCTGACCCTGAATTGGGAGGAGCTTTGGCAGAAGTTTTTTTTGAAGAATTTTATGAACGGAAAGCATTTGGTATTTTCACGACACATTATACCAATATAAAATTGGCTGCAGAAGAATTACCTGAAGCTATAAATGCAAGTATGTTGTTTGATAAAAATTCGTTAACCCCATTATTTCAGTTAGAAATTGGTCAGTCGGGGAGTTCATTTACATTTGAAGTAGCTGAAAAAAATAAAATTCCTTATCGACTCATCAATCGAGCAAAAAAGAAAGTCGAACAGGATAAAATTCGATTTGACAAAACAATTTTAAAATTACAACAAGAAAAATTTGAAATCCAAAAAACAAAAAACGAAGTTGTAGAACTGAAACAGTCCTCTGAAGAACAATCAAAAGAATTAGAGAATACTCAAGAAAAAATAAAAGATAAATTAGTTGATTTTCAACAACTTTACAACCATAAACTTAAAGCAATACATAATGGTGAGAAGTTGAATGATTGGGCAGATGAATATTTGAAATCTAAGAATAAGAAAAAGTTAATTAACCAATTTCTAAAATGGGTAGAAATGGAAAATGCTAAAAAGTCCAATTTAACTCAAATTGAAAAAAAGAAAGAGCAAATTATTCAAAAGGAAGTCCAGAAAGAACTAAAGAAAAACAAAAAAAAGATAGTTGCCGAACAAAAAAAGATAGAAGAAAAAAAAGAAAAAGAAGTACAGCTTTCCATAGAAAAAATAAAGCCTGGTGACCGAGTTAAAATAAAAGATAGCAATAGCGTAGCAATTGTCGAAAAAATTGAAAGAAAATCAATCCTTTTAAATTATGGGCAATTTACAGCAAAAGTTTCTATCTTTGATGTTTATAAAATATAATAAGACCACAAATGAAAAAAACGCTACTACTTGGAATTTTTCTTGTTGGCATAATGTCTACTGCACAAGAAAAAATTAATAGAACCGAATTACAGAAGATTGCTACTGAAGCTCAAAAAAGATACGAGGATGCGAAAATCTATGAAGAGAATGTACTAAAACCAAATAATCATATTTTCCCTGAAAATGTTTCGTTTGAGGGATTTGATAATTTAGGGATTCCATTTTATTTATCAGATGAAAGCAATACGCAAATTAACTCTATGAACACGGATTATCTATCAGATGGAAGTATTCCTGATGTAAATGCCACAGGTTCAGGAATGAGAGCTTACATTTGGGATAGTGGGCAAATCAGAGACACACATCAGGAGTTTTCAGGAAGAGCATCAAATATTGATGGTGGTTCCACAAGTCTACATGCTACGGGTGTTGCAGGTGTTTTAGTCGGAGGTGGAGCAAATGCTAATGCCAAAGGTATTGCTCATGAAGCTAATGTTATAGGATATAATTATACTAATTTTGTAGATGAAATTATAGATGAATCAGTGAATAGTGAAAATGCAGATTATATGATATCCAATCATTCTTATGGCTCATTAGTAGGCTGGTATCAAAACACATCTACCAATACTTGGTATTGGTATGGTTATCCGCATCATTCTGAAACGGAGTCTGCTTTATTTGGTTTTTATACTGATGTAGATGCAGAAATAGATGAGATAGCTTATAACTCTCCTCAACATACTATGTTTAAATCAGCAGGAAATAACAGAACAGAAGGACCAAGTACTACAGTAAATCATTATGCCTTTACAAACACAAATACATGGGAATGGATTACAGGTATAAACCGTCCAAAAGACTGTGTTCAAACAGGTGGTTATGATTGTATTTCGTATTCCGGATCCGGAGCCAAAAATATAATTTTAGTAGGAGCTGTAAATCCTATTGGTGGAGATAATCGATATGAAGATCCATCAGATGTAGTAGAAACCTGGTTTACTAGTTTTGGACCAACTGATGATGGACGGATTAGACCTGACGTGGTTGCAATAGGTAGTGCTGTTCTCTCTGCTAGGGGTGATTCGAATTCTGATTATTACAATTGGTCAGGAACCTCATTTTCTGCTCCAGCTGCTGCCGGTGTGGGACTATTATTAGAAGAAGTAAAATTTGAGGCTGATGGAACTTATTTACGCTCAGATATGATGAAAGCTCTTTTAACTCATACAGCAAATGAAGCTGGAGATAATTTAGGTCCCGATTATAAATTTGGATATGGATTAATTGATGCTTTTCGAGCAGCACAAACCATCCTAAATACCAATACCGATTCTTATACAATGAATTTAGTTCTTAGCGAAGGAGGCTCCTACACATATGAGGTAAAAGCTATAGGAGGTCAGCCTTTAAAAGCTACAATTGCTTGGATTGACCCAGCAGGTGAATCACTAGGAAATGTAGTACTAAATGACCGTACACCTATGCTCGTAAATGATTTAGATTTGCGTGTAACAGATGGAGGCACAACTTATTACCCATGGAAACTAAACCCAGATACACCTGCTGATGCTGCCACACAAGAAGATAATATGGTTGATAACGTAGAACAAATTTATATCGAAAATCCGATAGCAGACCAAACTTATACCATTACAGTCAATCATAAAGGAACGACATTAGAAAACGGTTCTCAAAACTATGCTTTGGTAATAACCGGAGTTGATTCTCCATTGGCTACTACTGAGTTAGATAAGAACAATATAACTGTATACCCAAACCCTGTTGTAGATAAATTAAATTTCCAATTAAACCAAACATTGACAAACACTCACGTGAAAGTTTTCAACCAAATGGGGCAGATTGTTTTTAATAAAAAATTTGATTCATTAAAATCCAATCAATCTGTAGATTTTAGTTCTTTCCCTTCCGGAGTTTATATGGTTTATATCAAATCAAATGAAGGAACTATCACAAAGAAAGTGATTAAGAAATTTTAGTATAGAGAGTTTATAGGTACAATAATAATACTCTACAAATTTCATTTTCCCAATGTATTAAAGTTGAGTATAGAAAATAATAATACATCCACCACACAAAAGATAGTATCTCACCAAGTGTGTAAAGTTAAAAATATCGAGGGTTGCAACCCTCGATATTTTTTTTTATTAATCTTGCCTATCGGTAGGTAGGTTTTAAAATTTTATACACTTATGAAGAAAGA
>JBKEAG010000071.1:0-5479 GCA_047972025.1 Moheibacter sp. | reverse complement strand
AACTGAACGTTTTGGTTTTCATTTTCTGCAAAGAATAAATGTGCATAAAATAATAATTGGAGTGGTTTGTCAAATTTATTATCATCAAAAACAGAAGCAATTTTATCATACTTTATACGAAGTGACTCCTCTTTTACGGTTCCGGTTTTGTAGTCTATAACGCGTTTTTGTCCATTTACAGAATCAATCCGGTCAATGATTCCTTTTAGTTTCACTTTTTTTCCTGTATTTAGTTCAAAATCTACTTCATATTCCTTTTCTAATTCAACCAATACCAATTCTGATTTTTTTGCTGTTTTTTTATCATTTTTCAATACATTTTCTACAAAAGAATAGGCTATTTTATAGATTAAAAGATTTTTACCCGATTTAAACTCTCCACTTTTATAATGAACTTTAAAATATTTTTCCAGCACAGCATCTAACTGTTTAAACAAAATATCAAAATCTGTTTCTATTAAAATTTTCCCTACCAAAGGTGTGTAGAGTTCTTCCAAAGTTTCATGCACTACATTTCCTAAAATACGAGCTCCAACGGTTTCTTCTGCCTCTTCTACTTCCTTTAAACCCAATACTTTTTGTTCGTAAAATGTAATCGAATTTCGTAAATAATTATTCAAAGAAGAAGGGGAAATTCCCTTTTCTACCCAATTATCCAATGCTTTTATAACAGCTTCGGTTTTCTCTATAATCCATTCTGTTTTTTGTGGAGCTTCAAAATCAGGGGAAATGATTTCAGAATGAATTGGGTGATTAGATTCAATTTCCATTTGAGTAATGAAACGACTTTTCTCTCCCGAACCCAAAGCGTCTGATTCTGAACTATATAGTAAGTGTATTGATTTACTTCTTTGTAACAATCGGTAGAAATGATATGCAAAAATAGCATCATTTTCAGCAAATGTATTCATATTCATTTCTCGACGGATGTCATATGGAATAAATGAATTTTCAACTCTACCCGGAGGAAGTATTCCGTCATTTACAGAAGTCATAATTACATTTTTGAAATCAAGTAAGCGTGTTTCCAACAAACCAACAATTTGTAATCCTTCCAAAGGTTCTCCTACAAAAGAGATGGTTTCATTTTGCAACAGTTGATTGTATAAAATATGAAGTGTTTTGAAATCATTAATTTCTTTAAACTGAGAGATTTCTTCTCGTAATTGACTGAAAAGTAGACTAAATCGATATAGAAACTCTTTGTCAAGTTCATTGATTTCAATTTCTCCTTTCTGCATTAACTCTTGAATCCAATTGTCTAGTACATCAACAAAAGACTTGACATCTTTGGGCAATTGAAATAACGTTTGATAAATACTTCCTGCTAGATTAGTAGATAAAAATTGAGGTGTACTAAAAATTCTATTTTCTGTCTGAACTTGTTGGTAAAGTTGTCTTGCCTTATCTGTTTGTTCTAAAAAAATGGTATTGCTTAGTAAAGCAAGTACATTTCTGAAGTAATACAAACTACCTTTTCCTAGTTTTTCCCGATTCATTTGTAATTCAAATACTGAACGAAAAAAATAGGCCATAGAAGACTTCCCAAGTGGGAACCCCATGGTGATATTAACTTTTGAAAATTTTGAAGGAATGGAACTTAGTACTGCTGGTAAAATGGATTCCTCTGCAAGTACAACTACCGTATCTGCCCATTCTTGCTTTGGAATTTGATTCAAAATTTCATGTAAATACTTTGCCTGTCCAACTCTTTTATTAATACTACTGACGGTTATATTTTTAGGTTGAGAAAATGAGTCTGAAATCCAATTCCAGTTATCTAGTTCCTTTTTATAAGAACGTAAAAAATGACCCGATTCCTGATTTTCATCTTCCATATAGTATTTATCCGAATCCCAATAAAAATCTGCTCTTCCTATTTTGTGTAATTCAAATACAATTTTTCGTTCGGCATTAGAAAGTGCGTTAAGTCCCACAAATGCAAAATGTTCATTGGTATTCATTAAATAATTTGATAAATTATCTACCGCACTTTTATAAACAAACCCTCTATAAGCCTGTCCTTTGGCAGATAAATCTTCATTTAATTGATGAAATAATTTCTTTGCAACTTTCCAAAAGAACAAATGATTATTCATCAATTTATTACTGCCAATTTCCAGATTTTCTTGTCCCCATTTTTTAATTCGTTCAGCAGATACTAAATAATCAAAGATCTCTTTTGAACTGACCAAAGATGAGTTTATATCTCCAAAGTCATTTAATAACGTAGGAATCCACTTGATGAAATTTGCAAATTCATCCGGTTTCTCTACTACTTTTTTATACGATTCATAAGCCTGAAACCAAAGCTGAAGTTGCGAAGGAACAGCTAAACTTGAAATTTGATTTACAAATTCATCAATACTCAAAAAACGAGGTAATATGGTGTTTTGAGTATATTTTTGGAATGATTTTCTGAAAAATAATTTAGGTCGATTACTTGGTAAAATAACGATAAGGTCATCGAAATCTGTAGAACTTTCGACCCATTGTTGTACTATTTTGTCTATAAATTTTTCCATTTAGTTCGATACAAATTTGAGTCCAACAATGGAGACAATCAAAGTAAAAATAAAAAATAGTCGCCAGAAATTAGCTGGTTCATTAAAAAACAGAATACCTACCAAAACCGTTCCCACAGCACCAATACCTGTCCAAACTGCATAAGCCGTACCTATCGGAAGTGATTCGGTTACTTTTACTAAAAGAACCATGCTTATGGTCAGACAAATCACAAAACCTCCATACCAAATGTAAGATTCAGTTCCACTGGCTTCCTTTGCCTTGCCTAAACATGTAGCAAATCCAACTTCAAAAAGCCCGGCTATGATAAGTAGAATCCAATTCATAATAATTCATCAAATTTCGGAAAAATTTTAGCGAAAAAAATACTCTTGATTCCAAAATTTTAACTGTAATTTTGCAGTATGAGTAAGGTTGATTTGTCAATAAGTGAGAAATGGAAGTTAATTGAAGAGTTTTTCTCTCTAAATTTCACTAGCGGAGAAAAACCCGATTTGGATACTATTTTGTTTTTAATTGGCGTTCAGGAATTGGGAAAAGGAAAAAAGCGTTTCAAAAAAGACGATAAGCTAAACCTACTTCATATAGCGGTTTGTAGAGTTTTGGAACCATTTGGGTATTATCGTTTTGATGGTTTGGATAAAGACGGTTGGCCTCATTTTGAATTGCTGGAATCTTTGCCGGAATTGAAGTCCAATGAGCAATCTATATTGATGAAACAAGCAGTTATTCAGTATTTTGAAGAACGCGATTTTTTTTCTTAAACTATTTCTCTAAAAATATTTGAGTCACTAATTGGTCAGTAGGTAAAGTTAAATCATCTGTTGTCAGGCTGTCTAAATCTTTCCAAATTAATTCTTGAATGTCTTTATCTACAATTTTTAGTTGCGAAATATCTTTTGCAACAACAGTATAGTAAATCATCAGAATTTGTTCATTTTCATTGAATCGAGACAGAAGAAAAAAGTCTTGTGTATAAAAATGCTTTTCTACTTGTATTTCTAAATTTAATTCTTCTAAAAACTCACGCTTTAAACAGTCAATTGTTCCCTCACCAAATTCTAAACCACCACCTGGAAATTTATGTATAATCTTACCGGCAAAAGGTTCTTTGATGATTAGTAATTGATTTTGGTGAACCAACAGTCCATAAATTCTGACATTAAACGGTTGGCTCATTTTTTTGCAATTAACATTTCACGTTTACCGGGTGGTCCTGGTCTTTTTTCTACTTCAAACCCAACCGAACTCAATGCTCTTCGGACACTTCCTTTGGCTGAGTAGGTTGTCAACAAACTTCCTGTTTTCATGGATTTGTATAGTTTCTCAAATAACTCCTCTGTCCATAAATCAGGCTGAACTCGCGCTCCAAATGCATCAAAATAAATTAAGTCAAACTCATTTTCAGGATAATTAAATGCTAAGAAATCTGCTTGTATTTTTTTTAATTCAAAATTGGAATAAATGGATTGAAATTCTCCCCAATCGGCTTTCATTAATTTGGTGTATAATGACTCTATTTCTTTTTGTGATAAATGAACTTTAGAGTTAAATTTCACAATCGACTCCGGATAATTCAGTAACGAATGGATTTCTTCATCTATCGGATATTTTTCAATTCCGGTATAACTTATTTTCTCTTTGTGGGTAGATTCTAATAATGTAATCAATGCGTTTAGCCCTGTTCCAAATCCAATTTCTAGAATTGACAGTTCATTTTCGTCCAAAAAGTAATTCCATCCATTTTTTATAAATACATGATAGGCTTCCTGTACCGCACCGTGTTTAGAATGGTATGATTCATTCCACTCAGGAATAAAAATTGTTACAGAACCATCTTCTGTAGGTATAATTTCTCTATGAAGCATCATCCAAAAGTATTAAATTTAAAGTAGGATTCACACTCAAAATCTTAATAATTATGAGTAAATTTGCGACACGCAAAACAAAATTATACAAAAATGAATATAGAAAAAATCACAACATCCCGATTTTCTCCAGAAATATTTGATATCAAAGCATTTGGGACAGCTTTTGCAGACCACATGCTTTTGGCATGGTACAAAGATGGGAAATGGAGCGAACCTACTATAAAGCCTTATGGAAAGTTGGAGTTTACTCCTGCCATGTCAGTAGCCCACTACGGACAAGGGATATTTGAGGGAATGAAAGCCTACAAAGGAGCTACTGGTGATGTGTTTCTATTTCGTCCGGAAAAGAATTTTGAACGTATGAATAAATCAGCCGTTCGTTTGGATATGCCGGAAATACCAAAAGACATTTTTTTGGATGGAATAAAGTCCTTAATTGATTTAGATCGTCAGTGGGTTCCTTCTACCTATGGAATGTCCCTTTATATACGTCCTGTGATGTTTGCTATGGAAGAGGCAATTACGGCTCGTTCTGCTAATGAGTATTTATTTTGTATTTTGACGGCAGTTGCTCCAAATTATTATAATAAACCACTTTCTGTAAAAATTGCTGACCGATATAGTCGTGCAGCTAATGGTGGTGTCGGATTTGCTAAAGCTGCCGGAAACTATGCAGGTTCTTTCTATCCTACACATCTTGCTCGTGAAGAGGGATATGATCAAGTGGTTTGGACAGATGATGCTACACATACTTTGATTGAAGAAGCCGGTACAATGAATGTTTTTGTTCGAATTAAAGATAAATTGTTAACTGCTCCTACTTCTGAGCGTATTTTAAATGGTGTAACACGTGACAGTATGATTGAACTTGCCAAAGCAGAAGGTTTTGATTTAGAGATTAGAAAAATAACTGTAGAGGAAGTTTACAATGCACATAAAAATGGTGAACTAAAAGAAGTCTTTGGTGTAGGAACTGCTGTTGTTTGTAACAATTATGTAGCTGTTGGCTATCACAATGAAAGGCTAGAACTTCCTGATTTATCTGATGAAGAAAGTTATGGAAAACGTCTAAAAAAGAAATT
>JBKEAG010000049.1:0-25867 GCA_047972025.1 Moheibacter sp. | reverse complement strand
CACCGGAATTGTTAAACCAATCGAATGCGAAAGATGAAATTCAACGGCTACGCAGCCTATAAAACCCAAAATGAATCTTCTACATTCGTGTTTTCTTTCTAGAAAACGGTTGCAAAGGTACGATTTTTTTAATTATGAGGTATTTAGATAAAAAAATAGACGACCATACTCTTCTTGCTATTTAAAATTTAATTTTTACAACAAAAAACACTATTGGTCTATAGAATCAAATAAGAACACTTATATTTGAATCATTCAAGCTATTGAATTATGACATAATAAAACTCTAATTTATCCATAGCATATTTACAAGGTAAAAACCAACACAAATTAAAAAAACATTAAACTATGAAAAAGTCAATTAGCTTTATTTTATTCCTACTATTTTCTTTTGGTTTCAGTCAAAATGTATCCATCAACCCCACGCAATACAAAGCCAACAAATGGAGAGTTGGAGGTGGAATTGGATTAGGGTTTGGAAGTAATGATTATTTCGGAATTTCCATTACACCTTTTGTTGGCTATGAAATAGCACCTTCTCTAGAAGGTGGAATTAGCACCGGTTACCAATATTCAAAATGGAGTAATAGTCGTCAGAACTTATTCAACATCGGTCCCTATTTAAATTACTACCCTATTCCAAATCTATTCACAAGAGTACATTATGAGTACTATACCGGAAAATACAAATATGACTCTGGGAGTAGTTTCATGGGAGAGGATTATGATTACAACTTCGACGAAAGCGCATTATGGTTAGGTGCAGGATATCGCTCCTCAGGTAAAATTCAGTTTTTCACAGGACTTATGTACAATGTTTTGTATGACGATGATTCCAGTATATTTTCCACAGGGCTTCGTCCAATTGTAGGAGTGAGCTTTGGATTATAAATACTTCATATAACAAGATAATATTCAATCATTTATAAAATATTGAAATTTTTATTTGGATTTTTAACAAATTCATTTATAAATTTGCAACAGAGAAGTTCATTCAACAATTAATCTTATCATGAAAAGCTGAGGGAAATGGCCCAATGAAGCTTTAGCAACCTGTCAGACTGACAAGGTGCTACATCCATCCGCCACAGGCGGAAAGATAAGTTCATAAAAGTTTAGAATATTAGAAAAATATATATCAAGACTCTTCTGACTTATCAGAGGAGTCTTTTTTTTGACTTTTCTGAAGCCACTCATCATAAGATTTAAAAAAATTAATAACACAAAAATTTTAATAAGATGAGTAGAATTACAGACATTATCCATTCCATTCCGGTAGATTCCTTGACCGGCGCTATTTCCGTTCCGGTGTATCAAACCTCCACTTTCGTACAAGAGGCTCCCGGTGTCCACAAAGGTTTTGACTACGCAAGGAGTAACAACCCAACAAGGAAAGTACTCGAAGACATCACTGCTAACTTAGAAGGCGGAGATAGTGCTTTCGCTTTTGCTACCGGACTTGCAGCAATAGATGCTGTTGCAAAATTACTTTCAACCGATGATGAAATTATTGCAGTGGACGATATTTACGGTGGTGCATACCGACTTTTCACTCACATTTATGAAAAATTAGGTATTAAAATTCATTATGTTGATACGACAGATGCAGAAAATATTCTAGAATTTATCAACGAAAAAACAAAATTAATTTGGATTGAATCTCCTACTAATCCAACTCTTAAAATCACAGATATACAAAAGGTCTCAGAAATTGCCAAACAGTTTCATGCATTAGTAGTTGTAGACAACACTTTTGCAAGTCCTGTTGCACAACTTCCTTTTGATTTAGGAGCAGACATTATCATCCACAGTGCAACCAAATATATAGGTGGACATAGTGATTTAGTGGCAGGGCTTGTTGTGACAAAAACCAAAGAACTTTCAGAAAAAATAAAATTTATTCAAAATGCAACCGGAGGCATTCTGGGGCCGTGGGATTGTTTCCTATCGATACGTGGAGTTGAAACACTTGAATTACGTGTCAAAAAACAAAGTGAAAATGCACTAAAAATTGCTGAGTTTTTGACCTCAAGGCATGAAGTGGATAGTGTTTACTATCCCGGACTAACTACACACAAAAACCATGAAATTGCTAGGAAACAACAAAACGGTTTGTTTGGAGGTGTTTTATCTTTTAGTTTAAAAGAAGATACTGTTGAGTCAGCTAATCAGTTTGTTACATTAACTAAATATTTCAAATTAGCTGAAAGTTTAGGAGGAGTCAAAAGTTTAATTTGCCATCCAGCACAAATGACCCATGCGTCTATCCCAAGAGAAAAAAGGCTTCATTCCGGTATTCAAGATTCATTGATTCGTCTCTCATGTGGAATTGAAGATGTAGATGATTTGATTCAAGACATTGAAACTGTATTTTCAAAGTTTAACCAAAAACAATTTATAAAATGAAAAAATTAACCATTGGTTTATTTGGTTTTGGTGTTGTTGGAGAGGGTATTTACCATGTTCTTTCTGAAAAACCACAACTCAATGTTGAAATAAAGAAAATTGTAATCAAACACTCTGATAAAAAGCGAAACGCTCCTAAAGAGTTATTTTCAACTCATGAAAATGATATACTTGATGACCCTGCAATTGATGTAGTCGTAGAGTTAATTGACGATGCTAACGCTGCATTTACAATTGTAAAAACTGCGATGAATAAAGGGAAATCAGTAGTAAGTGCCAACAAAAAAATGATTGCAGAAAACCATTTGGAACTTATAGAACTTCAGCGAAAAAATAAGGTTTCATTTTTATACGAAGCAGCTGTTTGCGGAAGCGTTCCTATTCTCCGAAACCTCGAAGAATATTATGACAACGATTTGCTAAACTATGTAAACGGAGTTGTAAACGGCTCTACCAATTACATATTGACCAAAATGAAAATAGAGAACGAAAGCTATGAAAATGCCTTAAAAGCAGCTCAAAATAATGGATTTGTAGAAAGCAATCCAACTTTAGATGTCGATGGAACAGATGCTGCCTATAAGTTGAGCATAATCACACTACATGCTTTTGGGCAGCGAATCACATCAACAGACATACTAAAAAAAGGAATTACCGCTTTGAATCCTTTTGATTTTAAATATGCAAATGAAAAGGGATTTACCATAAAACTAATTGCAAGTACACAAACTGATGAGAATACACAAAAAATCACACCTACAGTAATCCCAACTTTTATCAAAAATACGCAGACACTAGGTTTAGTAAATAACGAATACAATGGCGTACTCATCGGCAGTGCGTTAGCTGATGAGCAATTTCTATATGGAAAAGGCGCAGGCCGCTACCCTACTTCTTCAGCTGTATTAAGTGATATTTCAGCTTTACGGTACAATTACAAATACGAACTAAGAAAAGGCATACAGAGTAAAACACATAGCAATTTCTCTACCTCTAGAAGTATTTACGTAGGATTTCATCCAAACGAAAAAGTCAATAAAAAATATTTTGAAACAATTGATGAATCCTATAAAAGTTCTGAATATAAATTTATAAAAGGCACAATCAACCTCAATCAATTGAAAGATTCCGGATGGCTAGAAAATAATCGTATTTCTGTAATTTCATTTTAAATCAAACAACCTCCTCATAATTAACATTTTTGTTTTTTTGAGATTCTTTGTCCAACTTTTGGACAGAGAATCTTTTTATTAGCACATTTGTATAAAAATTCGAACAATGGGAAAAATAATTCTTTACTTCATCATCGTCATTGCCAGTATTTATATCGTTACAAAAAGAGCAATGATTGTAATGGAAATGGATAATAAACTCACTTACCAATCTTTACTATTAATTTTATTTATAGTATTTACATTCATTAATTTACGAGTTTTAATTAAATCAATAAAAGAATATAAAAAATGAAATTATCTGAAGTGAAAAATCAATTTCACAAAGAGTTGATCAACCTCTATTCAACAGGTGAAATTGACACCATTTTTTATTGGATAGCCGAGCATATTCTCCAAAAAGACAATATTACCATCAGACAGTCGCTTAACGAAGAAAACCCCACGCTTGACACTACTAAAATCCTATTTTTATCTAAATTAATCCAACTAAAGAAGCACCAGCCCATCCAATACATTTTAGGGGAAACAGAGTTCTATGGTAAAAAATTCTTTGTAAATCAACACGTTCTAATCCCCCGACCAGAAACAGAAGAATTAGTTGAATGGATACTTTTTGAAACAGAAAAGAAGCAAAAACAAATAGTTGAAATAGGAACTGGTAGTGGTTGTCTATCAATCATTTTGAAACATTATTTAAATAATTCATTTATACACTCTATTGATATTTCTAAAGAAGCTCTGGATGTTGCAAAAAACAATGCCGCTTACCACCAAACAGAAATCAACTTTATACAAGAAGATTTCCTTACTATGAAATTTGACACCTTGCCTACTCTTGATCTCATCGTAAGTAACCCTCCTTACATTGCTCATTCTGAGAAAAAAAACATACACAAAACCGTTACTAACTTTGAACCGCTGAGTGCTTTATTTGTACCGGATAATGACCCACTAATATTCTACAAACACATTATAGAGTTAGCAAAACAGAAGCTAAAACCCACAGGAGCTGTTTTTGTAGAAATCAATCAAAATTTAGCTGATGAAACCGTTGAATTATTCCAAAAAGACTTTAGAAACGTGATTCTAAAAAAAGATATTTCCGGCAATTATCGGATGTTAAAATCATTTAACTAAAACTTTAATTAATGAAATTAAAAATACTTATAATCAATTTATTATTAAATTTAAATTTATTATCTCAGGAATTAAAATACAACTCTACCATTTCTGAAATTGAGTTACACATTCAAAAATTAGAACAATCACTTGTAAAAAAAGACACCGCTACTCTTTCCCAACTTTTACACTCTGATTTGACACTTGGACACTCCAACGGGTGGATTGAAACCAAAGAAAGTTTATTAAACTCACTACCTACTCAAAAGGTAATTTACACCGAATTTATCCCTAAAAACTCTATTGAATTTTACTTAAAAAATAATGACTTAGTTACACTTCGACGAAAGGTAAAAGTAATTGGAAAGTATGAAAATGAAACCTTTTCTGTTGATTTAAACATTCTAGAAATTTGGATAAAGAAACTAGACCATTGGCAACTATTGGCAAGGCAAAGTATGGATGAGTATTCCGATGATTAAATTCCTTACATTTGGTAGATGATTAGAACTCTATTTTTCCTACTACTACCGTTAGCAAGTATAGCCCAAACGGCTGAAATAAGTGATTTTCTAACGTCCGGCACATGGAATATTGCTTACAATATAACACCGGAAGGTGAACAAATTGACGAGGAAAGTCAGGAAAAAATTCGCTCTAATTGGGTGACATTCTATGAAAATGGAACTTATGAAGTTCCGGGTGGGATTAGTGGAAAGATACGTGGACAATGGAAATTGAACCCTGAAACTAGTGCCATTCATTTTACAGAAAAAGGAACAAAATACCGTGCTATCATAGAGGAAATCAGTGACATGAATCTGGTACTTCACTATGTAGATAACGGTGGTTTCAAAATTGGACTGATTCACCATGTAAACATTCCAAAACCCAAAACCAATGATGAAATTACCGCAATTTTAACTTCTGGAAAATGGAATATAACCATCAAACGATTTGAAGAGTTTGATGACCGAACACCTACACATTTGATTGCTGACACTTGGTATCTCTTTAATTCTGACGGTACCTATCAACATTCAGAACAGATTGGTGAAGAAATTATTTTGAATAATGGAACTTGGTTTTTAGACAAAAGCAATCAACTCAATTTAGATTTTAGTGAAAATACAATCTATACGGTTATGGGAGATAAGTCTATTTTGATTCTCACCACAGTAACCAATGGAGTCAATACAATTGAAATGCGAAAGGCCAAAGATTAAATTTTAATTCAAAAGGTTTTGAAAACCCCTAAGATTTAAAAGTAAATTTCCACCAAATTGGAATGAATTTTGTTAACTATATATTAATTTCTTTAACAAATCATTAACTTAATTCAGTTTCTCATGTACAAAATTCCCCCTTTCATAACTGTTTCTGTGGTGCTAAGCAGTTTGATTTTAGCCATCGGCTGTGATTTTAAAATTAAAGAAAAACCACTTCAGGGAAAGCATTCAATTGCTACAATTAGTAAAAAAGAGCCTGTTATAAAAAAGCCTATCATTAAGCCAAAACCCAAAAAAGATTCTAAAAAATACCTCTATCTTACTTTTGATGATGGTCCAAATAAAGGAACTCCCAATGTCCTAAAATCTCTGAAAAAAGAAAAAATCCCTACTACTCTATTTCTAGTTGGAGAACATATTTATGGTAGTAAAGCTCAGTCAAATGACTTTGACTCCATTGTCAATGACACACTTTTCCAAATTGCCAATCATAGTTACACACACGCAAATAATCAGTTTTCTAAATTCTACAAAGATTCCGTAAACGTACTGGAAGATTTCAACCGAGTAAACGACAGCCTAAACCGTAAACTTATGATTTCTCGTACTCCGGGACGCAACATTTGGCGAATGGACTCCATCAATTCTACCGATATAAAGTCAAGCAAAGATTGTGCTGACCATTTAGCTAAAAATGGCTATGTATTAGTTGGTTGGGATATAGAATGGAGATGCAACAACGAGAATAAAATCAAAGAAACAAGTAGTGAGATGATGACTTTGATTGACTCCGCTTTTTCAAAAAAACGTATGCAAACTGATAATCATTTGGTATTGCTAACGCATGATCAGTATTTTAGAGATTCGCTAAGCATCTCTGAACTTGATAAATTTCTACAAACTTTAAAAACACGGGAAGATATCATTCTAAAGAAGATAAAAGACTATCCGGGTGTAAAAATAAATACAAATTAAAAAAACCTTTCAAACTTTAAAAGCCTGAAAGGTTTGGATATAGTAAGTCTATATTATACTAAAAATCACTTATTTCCTTTTGCATAATCAGCAAGAAACTGAGCCAATCCATTGTCTGTCAAAGGATGTTTCAGTAATGCCAAAATAGCATTCAAGGGCGATGTAACTACATCTGCCCCAATTTGTGCACAATTGATGATGTGCATTGGATGCCGAACTGATGCTGCCAATATCTCTGTTTCGTATAAATAATTATCATAAATCACACGGATATCTTGAATCAAATTCAAACCATCAGTACTAATATCATCTAGACGACCAATAAAAGGTGAAACATATGTTGCTCCAGCTTTTGCAGCCAAAAGTGCTTGTCCGGCAGAGAAAACTAGAGTACAGTTGGTTCGGATTCCATTTTTAGTAAAATGTGAAATCGCTTTTACTCCTTCTTTTATCATTGGCACTTTCACCACAATTTTATTATCTAATTCCGCCAAATTCTCACCTTCTCTTACCATTCCTTCAAAATCAGTAGAAATCACCTCTGCACTCACATCACCATCCACAATCTCACAAATGGCTTTGTAATGTTTTAGAATATTATCTTTTCCGGTAATCCCTTCCTTTGCCATCAACGAAGGATTCGTAGTCACACCATCCAAAACACCTAAATCTTGTGCCTCTCTTATGTCATTTAAATTTGCCGTGTCAATAAAAAATTTCATTTGTTTATTTTTAAAGTTACACAAAATTACATGGATTTAATTGGTATAAAAAACAGAAATGAAATGAGTTTTTAACAAATTCAATTTAAGTTTATAGTCGAATACAGCCTACACTAGAAAATATTGTAAATTTGAAACACTTTTTTTAATAAAAATTTTACATTTTAAATAATTGAACTTTCACAAAATAAAAACACACTCCAGATGGAAACACGTCACATAGCAATCCTTTTGATTTTCTCTACCTTTGCGCTCTCAAATGCACAAACTATGCAAGCTCCAAAAGCAAAAAAGATTGAAAAGAAACTAACCATTCATGGTGATACTCGTATTGATAATTACTACTGGTTAAATGAACGTGAAAATCCTGAAGTCATTCAGTATCTGAATGATGAAAACTCCTATACAGATGAGATGATGAAAGACACAAAAGACTTTCAGCACACATTATTTGAAGAAATCAAAAGTAGGATTAAAGAAGATGACGAGTCGGTTCCTTACAAATACAATGGCTATTGGTACATTTCCCGTTTTATAAAAGGTGGTGAATATCCCATTTATTCTCGTAAAAGGGAATCTCTACAAACAGTCGAAGAAATCATTTTTGATGTAAACGAAATGGCAAAACCCTACAATTACTACCGTCTTAGTGGGCTTAATATCAGCGAGAGCAATCAGTTAGCCGCATTTGGACAAGATACGCTGAGCCGACGGATTTACACCATTCAAATAAAAGATTTAAAAACAGGAGAGATTCTACCTGATAAAATTGAAAACACAACCGGAAGCTCTGTTTGGGCATCAGACAATAAAACACTTTTTTATACACGAAAAGATGAAACATTGCGTGGATTTCAGATTTGGAAACATACTTTAGGAACCAACTCCAAAGATGATCAATTGGTTTATGAAGAAAAAGATGAAACATTTGACACCTATATTTACAAAACCAAATCTAGAAAATACATCATCATCGGCTCTTACAGCACTGTTTCTAATGAATACCGTTTCATTCCGGCAGATCAACCTAATGCTAATTGGCAAATATTTCAGACTCGTGAACGCGATTTAGAATACAGCATAGAACACTACAATGACTCTTTTTATATTTTGACAAACAAAGACAAAGCTACCAATTTCAAGCTAATGAAAACACCCGTTGGAAAAACTTTCAAAGAAAATTGGATAGATGTAATTCCACACAGAAAAGAAGTATTTTTAGAAGGTTTTGAGATTTTCAGAGACTACCTTGTTTTAGAAGAAAGAGAAAAAGGACTAATCCAAATGAACATCAAACGTTGGGATGGTAAAGCAGATTATTTCCTACCCTTTAAAGAAGAAGCCTATACTGCTTATGTTTCTACCAATCCGGAATTTGACACAGATGTACTACGCTACGGCTACACTTCCATGACAACACCTAACTCAGTTATTGATTTCAATATGACTACACAACAAAGCGAAATCAAAAAAGAACAAACCGTTTTGGGAGGTTTTAATAAAAATGACTACGAAACCAAACGAATTTGGGTCAAAGCACGTGATGGAAAAGAAGTACCGGTTTCTATCGTTTACAAAAAAACGACTAAAATTAACGAAAACACCCCCCTTCTACTCTACGCTTATGGTTCGTATGGAGCAACCATGGATCCTTACTTTAGTTCTTCTCGACTAAGTTTACTCAATCGTGGATTTGTTTATGCCTTAGCACACATACGAGGTGGACAAGAACTGGGAAGACCTTGGTACGAAGATGGGAAAATGCTTCACAAAAAAAATACCTTTAATGACTTTGTAGATGTATCTAATTATTTAATCAATAAAAAATATACTTCCACTAAACATCTCTATGCAATGGGAGGTTCGGCTGGTGGATTACTAATGGGAGCTGTTATCAATCAAGCACCGGAATTGTACAATGGTATAGTAGCGCAAGTTCCTTTTGTGGATGTGGTTACAACTATGCTAGATGATTCCATTCCACTAACAACGGGAGAATACGACGAATGGGGAAATCCAAATGAAAAAATTTATTATGATTATATGCTCTCTTATTCACCTTATGACCAGATTGAGGTCAAAAGCTATCCAAATATGTTGGTAACAACGGGACTTCACGATTCACAAGTTCAGTATTGGGAACCTGCAAAATGGATTGCCAAATTACGAGAAATGAAAACTGACAATAACCTATTGCTCCTGAAAACCGATATGGAAACCGGACATAGCGGTGCTTCAGGTCGATTCGAATCATTAAAAGAACTCGCTTTTGAATTTGCGTTTATCTTTAAGTTAGAAGGAATAAAGAAATAAGAAGCTAGAATTTAGAAATACTAAATTTTATACTTTAAATCCATAAACCCTATTTTTGTTTCACTTAAATTAAATCAATGGCATCAGGAATTTTTGCAGTACTAGACGACATAGCGGCACTAATGGACGATGTGGCAATCGCAAGTAAAATAGCTACTCGGAAAACAGCCGGAATTTTGGGTGATGACTTGGCAGTAAATGCCGAAAAAGCAACCGGATTTTTAGCTTCTCGGGAACTACCTGTACTTTGGGCTATCACCAAAGGTTCTTTTCTCAACAAACTCATCATAGTCCCTATTGCTTTACTATTAAACTCCTTTTTCCCTATTGCCATTAAAATTGCTCTGATTCTTGGAGGAATTTATTTGGCTTACGAAGGGGTTGAAAAAATCTATGAATTTCTTTTTCATAGAGCAAAAAAAGGACATGAAGTCATAGACGAAAATAACTCCAACAATCAAATAGACGAAAAAACCAAAATTCGTTCTGCCATCACCACTGACTTTATTCTTTCTGTAGAAATTGTCATCATTGCGTTAGGCACAGTTTTAGGTGAAAGTTTGGCCATACAAATTCTAACCGTTTCGGTAGTCGCAATATTGGCTACGGTTGGGGTTTATGGAATTGTTGCTCTAATTGTCCGAATGGATGATGCCGGTTATAAACTTATAAAACACTCCAACAATAAAGGCTTTTTGTCCACACTTGGAAATATTTTAGTAAAAGCTCTACCAATTATCATAAAATCATTGGGTGTAATCGGTACAATTGCATTAATTTTAGTTTCAGGTGGGATTTTCATTCACAACATTGATTATTTTCATCATTTCCTACCAGAAATTCCTTCTACCATAAAAGAAATAGCAATTGGATTAATTGTAGGAATTATAGCTGTTGTAGTTATAACTACTTGTAAAAAAATAGTTTCGACTGCCAAAAAATAATTTTTCATTCCAAAAAAATGAAATTAAAAGGTATCCATCATATCGCAATTATTTGTTCTGATTATAAACGTTCTAAAGAATTTTACACAACCATTCTAGGATTCAAAATCATTCAAGAAATTTATCGAGAGGAACGACAGTCCTATAAACTTGATTTGGCACTAAATGATAACTATTGCATTGAATTATTTTCATTTCCCACCCCTCCCAAAAGATCTTCCCAACCAGAAGCCTGTGGATTAAGACATTTAGCGTTTGAGGTTGACAATTTAAATAAAATTATTGCATTTTTAAACTCAAAAAATATTACTACGGAACCAGTCCGAACAGATGAATACACTCAGAAAAGATTTACATTCTTTTCAGACCCGGACGGCCTTCCTATTGAACTTTATGAGACATAAATCACCCCAAAAGCACATCTAACGACATCATAACAACAAATCCGGCAACAAATCCTAATGTTGCAATATCTGTATTTCCACTTTGCTGAGTTTCAGGAACTACTTCCTCAATAACAACATAAATCATAGCCGCTGCTGCAAATGCAAGTGCATAAGGTAAAATTGGTGTGAAAAATGTAACAGCAACGGCTCCCAATACCCCAAAAATGGGTTCTACAATCGCTGATGCCTGACCGTACATAAAACTCTTAGTTCTACTCAGTCCCATACGTCGTAAAGGCATAGCTACTGCAATCCCTTCCGGGAAATTTTGGATTCCAATTCCAATAGCTAATGTCAATGCTCCTGCAATGGTTGCCTCAGGAATACCCGCAGCTACTCCACCAAAGAGGACTCCTACTGCCAATCCTTCGGGAATATTATGCAATGTAATTGCTAAAGTCAATAAAGTAGTGCGTTGCCATGGTGTTTTTACTCCTTCTGCATTTTTGAAATTGATGTGTAAATGAGGCATCACTTTGTCCAATGCAAATAAAAATAGTGCTCCAAAAATGAACCCTACAGCTACTGGAACTATTTTCATCACTCCACTTCCTGTACTCATTTCAATTGCCGGTGCAAGTAAACTCCAATAACTTGCTGCTATCATCACTCCACCAGTAAACCCAAGCATTCCATCTAGAACTGTTCGGTTCATTGTTTTGAAAAAAAATACAAACGAAGCTCCTAATGCCGTAAGCCCCCATGTAAATAACGTGGCATAAAAAGCTGCCAATATAGGTGAAATACTTTCAAAATAATGTACAATAGACTCAAACATATTTGATAAATTTAAGCAAATATAATTTATTTGTTAGGCTAAGCTAACTTTTAAAATTATTTTATTATTTATTTAAAACTAAGTTCAATTTTAATAGATTTGAATTAAGATATAATAGATATGAGTAAATTAGCATCAGAACTTATTTTGAATCCAGATGGAAGCATCTACCATTGTAATCTTTTACCGGAACAACTAGCTGATTTAGTGATTACAGTCGGTGATCCAAATCGGGTAGAAAGAGTATCTAAACATTTTGATTCTATTGAATTTAAAACTCAAAAAAGAGAAATTATAACTCATACCGGTAGTTTAAATGGCAAACGAATTACGGTAATTTCAACCGGAATGGGAACAGATAATATTGATATTGTATTTAGTGAATTGGATGCCTTGGCAAATATTGATTTAAAAACGGGAGAAATAATGTCTAATTTTAGAAAATTAGAATTCATCCGCTTTGGAACCTCTGGTGCTTTACAAGAAGATATTCCTGTAGATAGTTATGTTTTAAGCTCATATGGTTTGGGCTTTGACGGACTATTGCATTTCTATAAAAATTCCGAATCATACCGTGAACTAGAAATGGAAAAAGCATTTTTAGAATATTCTAATTGGGATAATAATAAGGCTAAACCTTATATTATATCCGGTTCTACCAATTTATTAAACAAATTATCTTCCGAAAAAACACATTCAGGAATTACCGCTACTGCTATTGGATTCTATGGACCTCAGGGGCGCTACCTACGATTACAACCTAATCCTCTTGAAATCAATGACATTTTAAGTGGCTTTCACTACAACGAACATAAAGTTACAAATTTTGAGATGGAAAGTTCTGCTATTTATGGACTTTCTAAAATGATGGGGCACGAAGCACTTTCCCTTAATTGCGTTGTTGCTAATCGGACTTTGGGTAAATTTAGCCAAAATCCTTATAAAGCAGTAGATGAAATGATTCAGTATGGATTAGAGAAGTTGACGAGAGACTAGACCGATTAGTCCTAAATAACCATTACAGTTTTATTTAGGACTAGTCATCTTTTTTAACTACTCAATTTTTAAGTAGTCAAAACTTTTTTTACCTTTTCAACAATTGTAGTGCTATCCAAACCATATTTTTTCATCAGTTCAGAAGGGGTTCCACTTTCTCCAAAGCTATCATTTACTGCTACAAACTCTTGACGAATCGGATATTTTTCTGTTAAAAGTCGAGCTACACTCTCCCCTAATCCTCCTAATTTATTGTGTTCTTCACAGGTTACAACTTTCCCGGTTTTACGTACTGAGTTCAAAATAATTTCCTCATCTAGCGGTTTGATTGTATGAATGTTAATCAACTCTACTGAAATCCCTTGTTTTTCTAGTTCATTTGCTGCTACCATACTTTCCCAAACCAAATGTCCGGTAGCTATGATGGTAACATCTGTTCCTCCTTGCATCAGTATTCCTTTACCAATTTCAAATTTCTGATTATCCGGGGTAAATACCGGTACAGCAGGACGACCAAAGCGTAAATAAACCGGTCCTTTGTAATCTGCAATAGCAACGGTTGCAGCTTTTGTTTGATTGTAATCACATGGATTTATAACTACCACCCCAGGAAGCATTTTCATCAAACCAATATCTTCCAAAATTTGATGAGTTGCTCCATCTTCTCCCAAAGTAAGTCCGGCATGAGAAGCACATATTTTCACATTCTTTCCGGAGTAAGCTACAGATTGACGAATTTGATCATAGACTCTTCCCGTAGAGAAATTGGCAAAAGTACCGGTAAAAGGTATTTTCCCTCCAATGGTAAGGCCGGCTGCAATTCCTATCATATTAGCTTCTGCAATCCCAACTTGAACAAATCGTTCGGGGTTCTCTTCTATGAATTTGTCCATTTTTAGTGAACCAATTAAATCTGCACAAAGTGCTACGACATTTGGATTAGTTCTCCCTAGTTCTGCTAACCCTGCTCCAAAGCCACTTCGGGTATCCTTTTTTTCTGTATAATTAAGGTCAATCATTTTAGTCTAAACTGTTTAAAAATTCGTTTAATAATTTTTTGTCTTTTTTGGAAAAGTTATCCTTGTTGTTTTCAAAGTAAAGTTGCTCTGCCCGTATAGCATCTAGAGTCCCTTTGTACCATACTTCTGCTGCTTCAAATTCCCCCATATACATATCACAGATTTGACCGGCATAGTTATGAGCGTGCTTTACTAATTCTGCATCTGAAAAATTTGGGATTATCTCATCTATTTTTTTACAATAAGTTGGCATTCCTTTCCAGTAAGTAGATTCGGGTTCTATATTGTTGATTGCTAAATTTGTATTTTCATATGTTTTGGACTGATATCCTGGTTCGTATTCCCATACATAAATGTCGGGAGCATCTACTGCTGCATCTACTACATAATCAGCTGCTACTTCTACTCCCACTGCATCTACGGCTGTTTCGGCAGTGGCAACTTCTACTGCACTTATAGGTTGTTGTTTCAGTTCTTCTATGTCTTTCTTTAAATATTCGTATAAAATTTTAGAATCATCTTTGGACATTAATCCCGTTTTTACCATATTTTTGGTTGAGTTTTTTATTTCTCTCAATGCAAAAGATTTATATTTTTCTTCGTCTCCTCTTTCCATAGAATAGGTATATTGACAAAGTCCATAGATGTAATTACTGGCTATCGTAGTAGATGTTTCAGATTTAAGTTTTAAATTATAAATATCATAGTAATAATTGTTACAAAAGTTTGGCTGTGCCATATATCCATTGTAATATTCTCCTACGGCTACCGCTTCTTGTGCTGCATCTGCCACTGCGTCTGCCGCTTCTGTGACAGCACCTGCTGCTTCATAAGCCCCTCTTTCCCTTTGAATGGAATCTACTTTTGCTTTGTAAGTCGCAAATTCATTTTCAAAATCCAAATGAATTGTTGAGTTGATTTTGGAAATATCGGATAGAAGTAATTGTTCATCTTCATCCGTATATTTATCTGACGTAATTGCCAAAATCAATCCTTTAATGTTTGTGTTTTTTTGATTTGAAAATAACTTTGAAAAGTTGTCAATTTCACTTGTTTTATCTACACAAAATATAAATTCAGATGGGGAAAACTCCTCACCTTTGTCTTCTCTAGAATACAATTGATATGGAGTACAGGTTCTATTTAAAACCGTCATGGGCTCTCCTTCAAATTTCATAAACTTCATTTCCTTCGGAAATTCCATTTTTTCGCTATAATAATAACGTTCATTAGGCATTTCTATGGTAAAATTATTTTCTAAATCCATTGCCTTGATAGGTACTATTTCCTCTCCTGAAACAAATAGATAATCACTTTTTGACCTACTATAAAAAGGAAAGTTAACGATAGATGGTGTTGATTTTTTGGTGGATAAGTAGTGTGTTGTGAAAATTACTGATTGGTCATTTTCTACCAATTTATAATTCAGCTTGTAATCAAATGTAAATGATTTTTGGGCTGATAAACTTACGGTTATCAACAATACGAGTAAATAGGTTATTTTTTTCATCATTAGTAATCTGTTAATTCAGTCTCGGTATTTTGTGTTAGTGCATTCTCTAATTGCTCATCATTCGGAGCTTTTCCATGCCAAGCATGTGTTCCCATCATAAAGTCAACTCCATTTCCCATTTCAGTATGCAATAAAATTGCTATTGGTTTTCCTTTTCTGGTTTGTGTTTTTGCTTTTTCTAGAATTGCTATGACTTTTTCTAAATCATTTCCTTCTTTTTCTTCTAAAACCAACCATCCAAAGGCTTCTAATTTGGCACGTAAATCTCCTAAATCCAGTACATCTTTGGTATCACCATCTATCTGACGGCCATTAAAATCTATTGTAGCTATGATGTTATCTACCTTTTTTGCTGAAGCAAACATAAAAGCTTCCCAAATCTGCCCTTCTTGCAATTCACCATCTCCATGAAGTGAATAAACTAATTTTTCATCTTTATTTAATTTCTTTGCCAAAGCAGCTCCAATGGCAACGGAAAGCCCTTGCCCCAATGAACCGGAGGCAATCCGTATGCCTGGTAATCCTTCATGTGTAGTTGGGTGTCCTTGCAAACGGGTGTTTAACTTTCGAAATGTTTTGAGTTCCTCTACCGGGAAAAATCCAAATCGAGCCAATGTGCTATAATAAACCGGCGATATATGACCATTGGACAAGAAAAATAAGTCCTCTCCTACACCATTCATTTTAAAATCAGTCGAATAATAGTCCATCACTTTTCCATAAAGGACTGTGAAAAATTCTGCTGTTCCGAGTGAGCCTCCCGGATGCCCACTGTTTACAGCATGTACCATTCGTAAAATGTCTCTACGTGTTTGCTGCACGTGTACTTGTAATTCTTGTAAAGTCATTGATTTAATTCTTTGTGTACAAAAATAGGTTTTTACCTAGATTTAAAGGTATTGAAATCTAAAAAATGTGTACAGAATATTCAGAGCCTGTTTAAAATTTATCCAAATATATTTTTATATGCTAGAGGTAGGTACTTTATCAAATCTGATGCTATAATGCTTTCTTCTCCTAATTGTTCACGGGCTATATCTCCTGCTAATCCATGTAAATAAGTTCCAAATAAAGCTGTTTCTACTGCTCCAAATCCTTTTGCTCTATGTGCTAAAAGAATACCCGCCAAAACATCGCCACTACCTGCTGTTGCCATACCAGGGTTTCCTGATGAGTTAAAATAAACTTCTCCACTGGAAAGATGAATTTGTGTAAATGCTCCTTTACTCACCACAATTAATTGATTGTCTATGCTAAATTTCTTTGCTTTCTCTATTTTTTCAATTGAATTTCCCCAATCACCTATCAATCGTTTTAATTCCCCTCCATGTGGAGTCAAAATTGTATCTTTTGGTAAGTGTTTAAACAATGATGGATTTTTTGACAATAAATTTAAACCATCTGCATCAAATATAATTTTCTTGTCTTCTAAATTTGTTTCTGTTAAAAACTGTTCTAATGCTAATGCTGTTTTTTCATCTATTCCCATTCCGGAACCAATCAAAATTGTATCAAATTCATCAACTTGGGGAAATTGTATGATTTTGTCTTCTGAGAAATCAGTTATCACCATTGCTTCAGGAAATGCTGTTTGTATGATTTCATATCCACATTTTGGAACATAAGCTGTAACTAATCCTGCACCTGACCGCAAAACTGATTTGGCTGCCATCAATACTGCTCCTATTTTCCCATAACTTCCACCGATAATCAGAGTGTTACCATAGTTATATTTATGACTAAATTTATTTCTTTTAAAGTAAAATCCTCTTGATTCGTAATCTAAAAAATAATGAAAAGGCGTTTCCTGCTGTTCTATTACCGAATGTTCTAAATCTATATTTAAAATTGCAAATTGACCAACAAACTTTTGATTTTCAGGAAGTAACAAAGATAATTTAGGTGTTTGAAATGTCAATGTATAGTCTGCTTCTACAACAGCATCTGTTTCTTGTCTTAACTGGTTACAAAATAGTCCTGACGGGACATCAATGGATATTACAGCGTTAGATGATTGATTGATTTGCTGAATGATGGGGTGCCACTCTTTCTCAATCGGACGGTTTAATCCATACCCAAAAATAGCATCTATCAGGATGGTTGCCGGATGAATTTCCAATTGTGTACTTTCGTCAAATAATTCAAACGGAATCTTTAAATCTTTTAGCCTTTTTTGATTTTCTAAATTGTCTAATGAGTAAGTGTTATTTTGCTGGAGATATATTTTTATCTGTGCTCCATTTTCGTGTAACAACCTTCCCAATGCCAGTCCATCACCTCCATTGTTTCCAATTCCACAAATAATGGTAAAGTGGCTTTGTTTAAACTCCACTTGCTTTCTCAACCATTCCAAAGTGGCATTAGCTGCCCGTTCCATGAGGTTAATTAATTCTATATCTTGTATTTTTATTGTTGCTGTTTCAACTTCTCTCAGTTGAGTTGGGTTTAATATTTTCATGGATTAAATGTAAAAAATTTTTACAAAAAAAGCCGATTGAATGCTCAATCGACTCTTATATTCTCAATTATCTTAGTTACTATATTTTTGTGAAAGTATAAACAAAATCAATATCATTATACGACTCTGTCAATGTAAATACTGTTTCACTTATAAACTCGATATCAAAATCTTTGGTTAACCCTCCAACAGTGATTTGTATATCATCCCCTGATTTGGTATAGGTACCAATCAAAGGACTGTCCTCTATTTCCTCACACACTCCTGTGTCTGCATTTTCCTCGTACTCATCTTGTAAATAACTTCCATCTGTTTTGAATTGACGTACACCATTCATGGCACAGTCTTCGCGTTCTTGCCCATCAATTGTATAAGAGGTAATGTTCCACTTCCCCACTACAGAGTAGTTCGGTCTATCTGAATCATCATCTGAACTACAGGAAGTAATCCCTAACCCTACAGTTAAAATAAGTAATACTGCAAATACTTTTTTCATAATTGTTTTTTTAATTTGGTTAATCTAACGTTTTATATTTCAAAATATTATTTTAGTTATTGTGATGAATCTTTCTTGTCAATTTTCATACCACTCTCCTCTATGTGGTCTTAGAGTATCACGAACGGCTATCATTTCATCTTCGTTCACCACGAGATAAGCAATCGAATATAAATCTGAAAAAGATTCAACTCCTGTAATATTAAGTGATAAATTTTGGTTTGAAATGTATTCCTTTAAATGAATTTCATGGTGTTCTGCAGTAGTTTTTGAATCAGAACCACGAAAATCCCAAATAAGTTTGATTTTTTTCATAATTTAAATATAGAAATCATAGTTTAGGATTTTGAATCATACTGTTTAAAATAGTTTCCGACTTTAGTTCGGTCTCTATCCATTCTTTTTCCGGCACACTCTCTGCTGTGATACCTCCACCTACATAAATCCAAATCTGATTTTGAAAAAGTTGTGTACAACGTAAGTTTACAAAATAGTCTGTATTTGATTTGTTTTTAATCCCTATAAATCCTGTATAAAAATTCCGATTATACCCTTCATTTTCTAGAATAAAATGAAATGCTGAATTTTTAGGAAGTCCACAGACAGCGGGTGTAGGGTGTAGTTTTCTCACAAGTTTTTTTATGGAAAATCTTTGTGGAATATCTGCTGAAATGTATGATTTCAAATGCTGAAAAGAACCTGCTTGAATAGTTTCAGGTCCTTTTATCTTTAAATTCATAAGTCCTTGTAATTCACTGGTAATGTAGTTTGTTACTATTTTTTGTTCGTCAAATTCTTTTTCCGTCCAGTCATATTCGGGTAATTTTGTTCCTGCAAGTGAAACAGTTTGAATTTCAGCTTTGTTTTCTTGTAATAACAACTCAGGTGTTGCTCCCATCCAAGTTTCTTTTGGAGTATGCCATAGATACACCAAAGCATCTGGATGATTTTGAACTAATTTTTTAAATGATAGTAAAACTTGGAAAGAAGAGTTATTTTCTACTTTAATTCGACTTATAACTACTTTAGAAAGTTGTGTTTTGGAGATTTCATCAATTGTATTTTGAACTAACTCTTGATATTTTTTTTCTGAAATAGAATTAAACTCTCTAATTGTATTTAATTTCAAATCATAATTAAAATTAAAGTTATTTAAAGAAATTTGAGTTGGTTGTTTATCTGAAATTGATTTTTCTATTTTTGAATCAAATGAGTGCATCAGAAATTCATTCTCACCAGAATCATCCTGAACTAAAAGCCAAATAAGACTT
Source organism: Moheibacter sp. (assembly GCA_047972025.1). Lineage (GTDB taxonomy): Bacteria > Bacteroidota > Bacteroidia > Flavobacteriales > Weeksellaceae > Moheibacter. The sequence goes on along the minus strand of JBKEAG010000049.1, from coordinate 6,007 downwards.
TCTGATGGTTTACGGTAAAGTACAAAAGCTAGTTCATCTCTAATGGCTGTTTGTAATTTTTCAAGAAAATCCATAATAAAATGATTTTACTTATTTTTCAGTTAAACATAATTATTTGGAACAATAGAATTTGTCAAATGACAGTAACAGATGAGTTTTCTTTCTTCATCATAAATATCAATTTTTACCAAATTTGTAGTTCTTCCTTTTTTTATAAATACTGCCCTAGCTGTTACTACTCCATCTCTTTTTGGCCGTAAATGATTAGAGGTCATTTGCATACCTACTGATTTATATTTTTTGGAATCAATACTTAATACAGAAAGCACACTACCTACCGTTTCAGCTAAAGCTATACTCGCTCCACCATGTAGTATACCATAAGGCTGATGTACCGTTGCTGTTACAGGCATAGTTGCCTCTAGAAATTCGTCACCTACATCTGAAAACTGTATTTTTAGTGTTTCCATCAATGTATTTTTATTCATAGCATTGAGTTGTGCTAATTTTTGTTCCTTTTCCATTTAGAAAATTTTGGGGTTATAATCTTCAGGGTATTTTCCTTTTATATCTTTGTAAAAGTCTTGAATTTCTAGCAGAACTTCTTCCTTGGTTCTATTTTCCAATTTAATTACTCTTCCTATTCCTGCCATTTTTTTTTCATAATCACAATATGATAGAAGAATTGGTACTTTTGCTTCTAATGCAATATAGTAAAAACCCGTCTTCCATTTCTCTACCCAAGAGCGTGAACCTTCAGGCGTGTTGAGCATATAAAGGTTATCACTATTTTGTAGTAATTCTGCTGCATATTCTACTTTATTTGAGCTTTGCGTTCGGTTAATCCCTATTCCACCTACAGCTTTGATTAGGAATCCGTACCAAGGTTTGGTCCAACTGTCTTTGATAAAGAATTTCATAGGAATTTCCATTGACCAAAAAGAAAATATAGCATAGAAAAAATCCCAATTTGTCGTATGAGGAGCTGCTACTAGTACACATTTTGAAATAGATTGAACGGGAACAGTTATATCTAGTTTCCAACCCATTAGTTTAAAAAATGTTTTTCCTATGATTTTTTTCATTTCACAAATATACGTTTTAGGTAAAATAAAAGAGTCGGATATATAATTCCGACTCTTTTCTGAGTATTAGGTCATAGCAAATTCTAGCTTAACTAATTAGTGTAATAACCCAATCAATTACTAGAGACATCAATGTTAATAGAATCTGTACCATCGCTTATTTTGATTTTTTTGTTATCTAATATTACTTCTTTTTCTCCATTAGAGATTTTTACCCCTTTTTCAGTTACTTTTACGTTTGCACTGTCTCCATCTATTCCTATATGAATATCTTTTCCTTCATCAAATGGACAGTTTAAACATTCTAGTTTAGAATTATCAAATTTAAAAAATTTATTCATTCCATCCTGGTAATTACTAAAGTTTGATTCTTCATTATCAAATTTTATATCATCTATATTTTTGGTGTAAATTATCTTATTTTCTGGAATATAAACGACAATAGATATTTGTTGGTCTCTAAATCGAGATCCTTTTGGAAGTGTTAAATAATCATTGAAATTTAACTCTCCCTTATTATTCATTGCATACTCATATACTATCATTTCTGCATTTTCACGGGCATTGTCCAAACTAGAGCCCCTGGAAGAATAGACTGTTTCTACAAATACTTGGTCATTCGGTGATTTTCTTATTTCTATATCATCATAAATCTTTCGGTGCAATTTCCCATCAAATTCGGCAAATCCACCAAAATCATCATTATAAATCCATTTTCCTTTTCGTTTACCAATTTGTTTATACTCATTAAAACTAAGAGCAATTGTATCTTTATCTATAGTAAATGATTTTTTATCTGCAAACTCTATATCTCGTGTGAAGTTTCTTGATAAATTCCCTACTAACACAGCGGTTCCAATGATAGATATAACCCAAATTAACAATGAAGTGAGTGTGAAAGTTTTATTTATTTTTACTCGACTTGAAATCAATCTAGCTCCAAAGATAATGAGTAAAACTGCTGGAATGATTACTAAAATTAGTATCAATATTTTTGAAAGTGTTCCCTGCCATGGGTAATCTACTAAGTATCCAAAAAACTCTACTGGCATTTGGTTTGATGGCATAATAATTATTGCAATAGCACTAATGATAAATGCAATTCCAACCACAATTAGGTTAAACCCTATAAATGCTAAAAATAACATTCCTAATACAGAAAATACCTTTCCTATTGAGTTAGATACTTCTTTGGCTACCCCTTTCATTTCAGATGTAGCTTGACTGACGTTTTTTTTTATTGTTTCAAAGTCCCCTGCCTGTCCATACATTTCATACTTCTGAGTTGCTGTTTCCGCTTTGGGTAAAATTATCCAAAGTACTATATAACTCATTATCGTTAGAGATGTAAACGATATAAAGGCATCCGAGAAGAATAATACTACCCATAAAACACGTGTTATCCATGGTTCTATATTGAAATAGTGTGCTAACCCAGACAAAACTCCTGCAATAACTTTATCATTAGGGTCACGGTATAGTTTTCTTTTTACTTTACCAGAAGGTGTATATGATGAGTAAGAGTTTGAAGCTTCCTCTCTCTCCTCTTCTCCAGCAAATTCTTCTGGTCTTCCCATAATGTTTATAACATGGTCTATATCATTTGTATTTACTACTTCTCTAGTTCCCATTTTATTTTTGAAAAGTTCAGCAATACGAATTTCCACATCTGAAAGAATATCCTCAGTCCCCTCCATTCCTTGCAAAGATCTACGAATATCCTCCAAATAGTTTTTTAATTTCATAAAGGCTTGATCATCTACTATAAATGAAAAACCACCTAAGCTAATTGAGATTGTTTTATCCATCTTTATTTGTGTCTAATGTTACTTTATTTACTGCATTTTTTAGTTGATTCCATGTCTCTACCAATTCCTGAAGAAACCCATTACCCTCTTCTGTAAGCATATAATACTTTCGGGGTGGTCCAGATGTTGATTCTTCCCATCTATAATTTAGAAGACTATCATTCTTCAATCGGGTCAACAGCGGATAAAGCGTACCTTCTACAACTATCATCTCTGATTTTTTTAATTCATCAATAATATCAGAAGCATAGGCATCTCCCCTCTTAATAATACTGAGAATACAATACTCTAATATCCCCTTTCTCATCTGCGTTTTTGTTTTTTCTATATCCATATACGCTATTATTTTGTATTGCAAATATATAAATAAAAAATAGTATTATGCAAAACAAAGTACTAAAATTTAACAAAATAAAAATTTAATGATCTAATTATAACCTATTAGTATTTTAAGATTTTATTTTTTTGAATTAACTAGTTAAAACTTTTGATATAAAACGATGCCATCTAGTATTTTCGAAATATATTTTTAATATTTTACAACTTAAAGAATACGGTAGTGTAAATAGAGAAATATAGCTCAATAATAATTGAACAACTTTTTATTTCTATCTGTAAATGAGGGGTAAGACTCATTTATCAGCTTTAGGTTGACCAAATTATCTGATAATAAATTCTTCGATTTTAGAAAATCACCCCAATTAATTAACTTCATTTCTCTCATATTTAAACAGAAATGTAACTGAATTTCTTAATTTAGCCAAACAAACATTAATTACATGGAACTACTCAAAGGAAAAACGGCTATCATAACAGGTGCCACACGTGGAATCGGGAAAGGAATTGCAGAAACTTTTGCAAAAAACGGAGCAAATGTCGCTTTTACATTTGCCTCATCTGTTGATAAGGCAAGAGCACTAGAATCAGAACTAAGCAAAGATGATGTGAAAGTAAAGGGCTATCAATCAGATGCTTCTGATTTTGAGGCAGCTCAAAAACTGGTAGATGATGTGTTGGAAGAATTTGGTCAAATAGACATCGTGATAAACAATGCGGGAATTACCAAAGATAACCTTCTGATGCGCATGAGTCTGGAAGACTATGAAGAAGTAATTCGTGTAAACTTAAATTCTGCATTTAACCTAACCAAAGCCGTCGTTAAGCCCATGATGAAACAACGCAACGGCTCTATCGTCAATATGAGTTCCATCGTAGGTAGAAAAGGAAATGCAGGACAAGCCAATTACGCAGCTTCCAAAGCGGGATTGATTGGTTTCTCAAAATCGGTAGCCTTGGAATTAGGCTCTAGAAACATTCGCTGTAATGTAATCGCACCCGGCTTTATAGAAACCGAAATGACTGATAAGCTCGACCCAAAGGTTGTTGAAGAATGGCGAAATGGTATTCCACTTAAACGAGGCGGAACACCAGCGGACATTGCAAATACTTGTCTTTTTCTCGCTTCTGATTTATCAAGCTATATCACCGGACAAGTTTTAAGTGTGGATGGTGGGTTGTATACCTAATTGATTTATTTAATCATACCTTCTAAATAGTTAAATCTTAATCTATTCTAATTAATTATGAGCGAGTACAACACAGAAATTGACCAAAATGAATACCTTAAATCTGAAACAAACTCAATAAATGAAGAAAAGGAAAATTGGCTTTTTCAGATTTTCAAACATCCATTTAAGCTTTTAAAAGAAAGTAGTAAACTGGGATTTAACGGGGTAAAAAAACTGATAACCGTAATCTTTCTTTTTTCTGTCACAAATCTACTTCTATTGTTTTATGCTATTTATGTGCTGAGATCCGATTATTCGTCTGGTAAATTACCTTATACCTTGCTCGTTCTTATAATTGGCATAGCCGTAACTATTTTTGCAGTTTACAAAACCTATCAGTATATAATTTTGGAAACGTTAAGAAGTCTGTACGATAGTATGACTCCATATGTGGAAGGAATTGCAAATTCAATCATTGACAAATACGAAACTTATAGCGGTAAAGAAGTGAATTTATCTGAAAATCAACTTGCTAGAACTTTAAATTATGGAATAATCCTTTCCGAGAAATACCAAAAAATGCCATCACTGTTACGGAAAAGTATCGTATTTCTATTGAATAGAATTCCGGTAGTCGGCATTTTACTTGACCTCAGCGACAACATGTCCAATTCCACTAAGGAAGAAGCTAGTGGTATACTTTATAGTCGGATTAATTCCTATGTATACGATAGTATTTTCGGAAATAACAATATGAAATGGATTTGGTGGTTATTGCCCTTAAACATTATTATTCAACTCGTTTTGATTTACTTTAAGATAATGTAAGTGCATAGCTGTGTTCAAAAAGATTTTAAAAATATCACTTAGATTCCTTATTTCTATACTCAGCATTGTACTTGCCTACTTATTCTTAGGTTATTTCATTCCCTTCATAGAAGTTTCGGCAAAAGAAACAACAGAACCTAAAGTAGTTGAGCTCTATATTTTGACCAATGGGGTTCACACCGATTTGGTTGTTCCTGTAAAAACAAAGCAAATAGATTGGAGTGAAGAAGTTCCGTTCCACAATACCTTATCAAAAAATTCGAATTTTAGATATGTTGCGTTTGGTTGGGGTGACAAGGGTTTTTATTTGGATACGCCTACTTGGGCAGATTTAAAGTTTTCTACAGCTTTCAATGCTGCTTTTTGGTTGAGCGAATCTGCAATTCACAGTACATTTTACAACACCATGACCGAAGGTGAAGATTGTAAAAAAATAATGATTACAGAAAGTCAATACCAGGATTTGGTTGATTTCATTCAAATAAAATTCGATAGAGATACAAACGGAAATACCATCTTAATTGAAACCGATGCTGTCTATGGAAGTGATGATGCGTTTTATGATACCAAAGGAAAATACAGTTTTTTGTATACCTGTAACACATGGGCAAATGATGGGCTAAAAGTAGCCGGACAAAAGGCAGCGCTTTGGACACCTTCAGATTTTGGTATATTTCAACATTATGATTAATCAATCATAGACAACTGAATCCGCTTTCGTTCTAAATCTACATTCACTACCGTTACATCCACTATTTGGTTCAAATGTACTTTATCA
>JBKEAG010000018.1:0-14622 GCA_047972025.1 Moheibacter sp. | reverse complement strand
ATTCCCCTTTTCTTTCCACTCTTTCATACCACCTCCATAATTTTTCACCTTTTCTATTCCGTTTCTTTTTAAAATGGAGTAAGCTACTGATGAACGATCTCCTGCCTGACAATGAATAACTACTTGACGGTCTTGATGAATTTTATCTAAGTTTTCAGAAAGTGTTCCAACGAAGTTCAACTCCGCCCCTTCTACATGTCCTAGTTTAAATTCACTTTCACCACGAACATCCACTATCTGAACGTTTTCTTTTCCTATAAATGACTTAAACTCTTCTATATCAATAATATCTGCTTTTTTTAGTTCCAATCCTAAATTATCTATTTCTGAAATATAACCGTAAATATTGTCTAAACCGATTCGCATCAATTTACGTGTTAAATCATCCATTTGGGATTCGTCTGCTATCAAAATAAATTGTTCTTGATAGTTTAGTAGCCAACCCGCCCAAGTAGCAAAGGAGTTATTTCCCTGAATGTTCAAACTTCCCGGAATATATCCTTCAGCAAATTTGAATTTATTTCGTGTATCAATCACTTTAACATCATCATTATAGGCTTTTAGAAAATCTTCTTTTGAAAGTTTTTGGTGTTTCGGGACTTCTACTAACAAAGGTCTACCCACTTTATTCAGCTTTTTCATCATAGCAAAATACTTTGGTGGTTCAGGCTGTCCTTCTAAAAGAAAATTAACAAATCCCTGTTCGTCATTAGCATACTGAAATGCCCAATTTCGAATTTTCTCATAGCCAATCGTAGAACTTGGCACAGCTCCCAATGCCTTTCCACAAGCAGATCCTGCTCCATGTGCCGGCCAAAGTTGAATATAATCCGGAAGCTCTGAAAAGCGTTGAATTGATTCATACATTTGCTTTGCTCCCTCTTCCTTAGTTCCTACAATTCCGGCTGCTTTTTCTAGCAAATCAGGTCTTCCTATGTCACCTACAAATACAAAGTCTCCTGTAAAAACCATTACCGGTTTCTCACTTACCGGATGGTCTGTCAAAAGAAAGCTAATACTTTCCGGTGTGTGACCTGGTGTATGTAAAATTTCAAATGATAAATTTCCTAGTTCTATTTTATCACCATGTTTCAGTCCAACATGTGAAAATTCATATTGCCAATCTGCTCCTCCTTCATCAGACAGATACATCTGTGCACCCGTTACTGCTGCTAATTCACGTGAACCACAAAGAAAATCTGCATGAATATGAGTCTCCGTAATGTGTGTGATTTTTAAATTATTCTTCTTTGCAATGTCTAGATAAACATCTATATCTCGCTGTGCATCTATAACTATTGCTTCTTTTTTAGCTTGACAACCTATCACATAACTTGCATGTGCCAAGGTTTTATCATATACGTGTTGAAAAAACATATTCTTTATTTTTTTTAATCTTAATTTATACAAATTTCGGAAATTAGGATGTAATAATAGACATGATGGGACACAAAAATCATCTTTTTAACCTATCATTAATTAATGTATTACTTCAGAAATATCAATAAAATACTGAGAATAGAAAGTTGGATTCCCCAAATCATGGCACCAAACACTAATCCTTTTTTACCCGAACTAAGTAAAACTTTGAACTGAACTAAAATCCCTATGTTCACCATCGCAATGGTTAAAAGTAGCTTCCCCACTAAATCTATAAACTTTAGACTGCTTTCCGGTAATTGTACAAATGAAACAAATACAGAAATCATTATAAATCCCCATATATACCAAGGTAACTTTAAATAACTTTTCCAATTGGTATCTGTTCCTTTTTTTAAAATAAAATTGAAGAAAATTAAACCAAATGATAAAAGTGATACTCTGGCTAATTTAGTTGTCAATGCTAATTCTGCTACTTGGTCACTAACGGTATAGCCCGCAACGACTACATTTCCCACCGAATGTAAAGATCCACCAATGGCTAACCCTTCTTTGATAGGAGTTAAATCTAAATTCAACAACAGAACAGGAAGTACAAGCATACCAATTGCTCCATATAAATTTACAACTGCCATAGCAATCCCCACATCAGATTTTTCTTTGGAAATGGCAGGTGCAAGAGCTGCAATTGCAGAAGAACCGCAAATAGCTGTTCCAAAACCTATCATCCATTTCATAGGATTTTTTGATAGAAAAACAGTCACCAATAAAACGAGGAATACCATCAGAATTATAATCCAAAGTGTTTCCCAACCTAAGCGTGAGAAATGTGAAAAGTTGACTCCAAAGGCTATAAACAAAATTGAAAATTCTAAAAACCTATTTCCGGTAATGCGAATATGACTTTGAGTTTCTATTCGGAATTTTACTAAATTCCCAACCAAGACTCCTAGTAAAAATCCAACTAAAATTGAGTTTAGATAAGAGATTTGTTCGCCTAATAAATAGGCAATAATTCCTAAAAAAATAGATAATAGAATGAATTTGAATTTTATACTCATAAAAAGTAAGAATTGATAAAAATAAGAATTTATGAGGCAATAAAAAAGCACTCTGTTTATGAGTGCTTTCTAAGTTATATAAGTTATTTTTTACAAATCAAATTCTAGATTAACACCTAGCTTATTGGCAATAAGTTTTGTAATTCGTTTTTTTATCTGTGGTAATTGAACATGCTCCAAAACATCTGCTGCAAAGGCATAAAGCAAAAGTGCTTTGGCTTCTTTTCTTGGAATCCCACGTTGCTCCATATAAAACAGTGCGTCTTCATCCAATTGCCCAACAGTACAGCCGTGTGAACATTTTACATCATCTGCAAAGATTTCCAATTGTGGTTTGGTATCAATCTCAGCTTTATCTGTTAGTAATACGTTATTGTTTTGTTGGAACGCATTTAATTTCTGCGCCTCCGGATGTACAAATACTTTTCCGTTAAACACTCCATGTGATTGCTCATCATAAATTCCTTTGTACAACTCATGGCTTTCACAGTGAGGAAATCTATGCTCAACTTTGGTATGGTGATCTACGTGCTGTTTCCCCGACACAACCGTCACTCCGTTTAAAATGGAATTACAGTTTTCTCCATTTTGACTAAATTCTAAATTATTTCGAGTCAATTTTCCTCCAAAAGAAAATGTCTGAACTGTTGCCCGGCTATCTCTTTCTTGGTGAACATATGTATTGTCAATTAACGACGCTTCTATGGTATCATTTTGAATTTTGTAGTAATCTAGTTCTGCATTTTTATTGACAAATATTTCCGTAACAGAGTTTGTCAGGTTGGTCTTTTCATTAAGCGTTTGATGTCGCTCTATGATTTGTGCCTGAGCGTTATTTCCAAGTACGACCAAATTACGCGGATGGTACATAACTTCATCTTCTTTTGCTGTGGAAAAATACATCACCTGAATAGGACGCGAAAGTATAACATTATCCGGAATGTAAATATATGCTCCATCTTTGAAAAAAGCTGTGTTTAGCGACACAAGACTTTCTTCTTTTGGTGCTATTTTCCCATAATAGTTTTCTACTACAACTTTATGCATCATCTTGTTCATGGCACTAGAAAGTACACAGATATCCGCTTCTTCATGTGTAGTATTGGACAGATAACTACTGTAAATTCCATTGACAAATACAATATTGTAAGAGTCTATGTCGTGCGCAAAGTACTTTTTTACATCTTGGTACCCAACTGAGATTTCTTCTGTATCAGGGAAAAGTTTATAATCTGCTTTCAGGAGTGGAGTAAGGTTTGTGTATTTCCACTCTTCATTCTTTTTGTTTGGAAACCCTAATTTGTCAAATTGTTCTATGGCTTCGTGACGTAATTCTCCAATCCATTTGTTCTTAGAAATTTCTTCATTGAAAACCAAATGCCGTGAAACTAAATTTTCTTTTAAGTCAATCATGTTTTTGAAATTTAAAATTAGATTGCTGCTTCTTCTATCACCCAATCATATCCTCTTTTCTCCAATTCCAAGGCAAGGGTTTTGTCTCCTGATTTTATGATTTTACCATTACTTAAAACATGTACAAAATCGGGTACTATATAATCCAATAAACGTTGGTAATGTGTAATAACCAACACTGCATTGTTTTCATTTTTGAACGCATTGACTCCGTCTGCCACAATTCGAAGTGCATCAATATCTAATCCGGAATCTGTTTCATCCAAAATGGCTAGTTTTGGGTTGAGCATCATCATTTGAAAAATTTCATTTCGTTTCTTTTCACCTCCGGAGAATCCTTCATTTAACGAGCGTGATAGAAAGTCTTTTTTTATACCTAATTTTTCTGCGTTTTCACGAATCACTTTTAGCATTTCAGATGCTCCCATTTCTTCTAAGCCTTGTGCTTTTCGGGTTTCGTTAATTGCTGTTCGAATGAAATTTGATACTGTAACACCCGGAATTTCTACCGGATACTGAAACGAGAGAAAAATTCCTTTATGCGCCCGTTCTGCTGCATCTAAATCCAACAAATCTTCTTCTTGAAAATGAATCGTTCCATCTGTAACTTCATAGTCTTCTTTTCCGGTAATCACTGATGAAAGTGTGCTTTTTCCTGAACCATTAGGCCCCATAATTGCATGTACTTCACCTGGTTTTATATCTAAGTTAATTCCTTTTAAAATCTCTGCTCCACCTTCTATTTGAGCATGTAAATTGTTTATATTTAACATTTTAATCTAAATTTGAAAATGTGATAATTTTTATTAATTCGTATTAATCTTACTTGTATTTTTTATGTTCTAAAATTCTGCAATGGTAAAATCACCCAACTGAACCTTCTAATGATATTTCTAGTAGTTTTTTTGCCTCTACGGCAAATTCCATTGGTAATTTGTCTAAGACTTCTCGGCTAAATCCGTTTACAATCAATGCTATTGCTTTTTCCGTATCTATTCCTCTTTGGTTACAGTAAAACAACTGGTCTTCTCCAATTTTTGAAGTGGTTGCTTCATGCTCCAATTTTGCTGTTTTATTTTTAATTTCAATGTATGGAAATGTATGTGCACCACATTCATTACCCATCAAAAGGGAATCACACTGTGAGAAATTTCTTGCTCCTTCTGCATTGGGCATTATTTTTACCAAGCCACGGTAACTGTTTTGTGACTTACCTGCTGATATTCCTTTGGAAATAATCGTTGATTTGGAGTTTTTTCCTATGTGAATCATTTTAGTTCCTGTATCGGCCTGTTGGTAATTATTGGTTACGGCTATGGAATAAAATTCTCCTACGGAGTTATCTCCTTTTAAAATACAACTTGGGTATTTCCACGTTACGGCTGAGCCTGTTTCTACTTGTGTCCAACTAATTTTTGCTCCTCTCTCTGCTATTCCTCTTTTGGTTACAAAATTGAAAACACCTCCTTTTCCTTCTTCATTTCCCGGATACCAATTCTGAACAGTAGAATATTTAATTTCTGCATCATCCATCGCAATCAGCTCTACGACTGCTGCATGTAACTGATTTTCATCACGGGTAGGTGCCGTACACCCTTCTAAATAAGATACATACGAACCTTTATCTGCTACTAAAAGTGTGCGTTCAAATTGTCCTGTTCCAGCTTGGTTAATTCGGAAGTAAGTAGATAGTTCCATTGGACAACGAACACCTTTTGGTATATAACAAAATGATCCATCTGAAAATACTGCCGAGTTTAGTGCCGCATAGAAATTATCCGTTCTTGGAACTACTTTTCCTATATATTTCTGAACTAGATCCGGATGTTTTTGAATCGCTTCACTCATTGACATAAAGATAATTCCCAATTCACCCAATGTTTCTTGGAAAGTGGTTTTTACCGATACACTGTCCATCACAATATCTACTGCAACTCCTGTTAGTCGCTTTTGTTCTTCTATGGAAATTCCCAGTTTCTCAAAGGTTTTTAAAAGTTCTGGGTCTACTTCATCTAAACTTGCTAATTCAGGTTTCTTTTTGGGTGCTGCATAGTAAGCTATGTCTTGGAATTTTGGTTTTTCATACTGAACATTCGCCCAATCAGGTTCTTCCATTTTCTGCCATTCCCGAAACGCTTCTAGCCTCCACTCAGTCATCCATTTAGGTTCATTTTTACGTTTGGAAATTTCACGTACTATATCTTCGTTGAGACCTATGGGAAATTCCTCATATTCCACATCAGTTGTCCAGCCAAATTCGTATTCTTTTTTACTGGATAGGTCTTCCCGTAAATCGTCTTCTGTATATTTGGTATTGCTCATTTAATTATAATATATTGTTGAGAAAGTGAATTTCATTGGCTTTTTTTTCTGTGATTGATTTCCTAAAAATTCAAATTCTTTTATTCTATTTTCACTATTCAAAGTCAAACGGTAGCTTTCTGTATCTCCGTCCATTATTTTATAAACTCTATCACTCGATAGAATTATTTTTCTAGTTAATTGTGGTTCTAAAGTAACTTTTCCGGTTTTTGTATCTTCTGATGCGGTGAATTTTCCCAGTATAAGAGGTAGTTCATTATTGAAATTACTATAACACGTTTTGTCTATACTCTGTTTCATGTAAAATGTGGTACGGCAATTTCCTAAAATTTTATCTTGAAAAATGGGTTTACCTTTTAGATAACTTTCCTTGTACAATACTTTTCCATTTAACCGGTAAACATCTATCATGTCTTGTACTGTTTTTACAATCATTTTATCATCAACGTAGTAAAAGGTATTTGCTTTTGTACCGTTTTTGTTTTTTATAATTTCTTTGTGAATCAGTCCTTCACTGTATGTATATTCTATAGAAATTGCCTCACCAAAAAGTTTTTCAGAAATTTTAGCAGTAGTTAATTTACCTTCGGAATTGTAATTCATCTCCACTACATTTGGCGTTTTCTCAGCATCGGTTTCTACCGATATTTTAATTGTTTTTACATTGGAATAATTTACCGGGACCGCATTAATCAATGGTTTTATATCAAAATTCCCAAAAAACAAATTGCTCGTATAGGCTTCGTTAAATAGTACAGAATTATCATTTGGTTGAAATACGAGAAGTTCCTCAATTTTTGGATTTGACTGAGCCAAAAGTCCAATTGAGAAAGCTAATATTATTATCCGTGCCAAATTTACCATAGTACAATCCTTATTAAACTGCAAAGCTTTCTCCGCAACCACAGGTTCGTTGTGCATTTGGGTTATTGAATACAAATCCTTTTCCGTTTAGTCCTCCATAAAATTCCAAAGTTGTTCCTACTAAATACAGAAAGGATTTTTTATCTACTACTATTTTTACTCCTTTATCTTCAAAGAATTTATCTCCCTCTTTTTGGTCTTTACTAAACGAAAGTTTATACGATAGTCCCGAACACCCTCCACTCTCTACTCCTACTCGCACAAAGCTCTCTTCTATAGTTGTTCCTTCTTCTTGCATCAAAGAAGAAATTTTGGATTTTGCAGTATCTGAAACTTGTATCATTTTTACTTAGATTAATTCTAAATGCAAAGATACGATGGTTCAACTGAAATTCCCTAACTTTTAATAAATTATAACAATTAGGCAATAGTTGTTAGACATTAAAAACTAGGCTTTCAACCCTAACTTTCCCCTTACTCTTTGTAAAACTCTATCGGCTACTATGGACGCACGTTTTGCTCCCTTTTCCAAAAAGATATCCAAAGTGGCTTTATCATCTAGTAATTCAGTGAATTTTATACGAGATTCGGCATATTTATCTAGTAAAACTTCCAACAAAGCTGTTTTTGCATGACCGTAGCCGTAGCCTCCTTTCAAGTAATTTTTCCGCATTTCAGAAATTTGCTCAGGTGAAGCTACTAATTTATACAATGCAAAAACATTGTCTATATCAGGATTTTTAGGTTCTTCTAGCGGTGTGCTGTCTGTTTCTATAGACATTATCTGCTTTTTCAACTGCTTTTCTGGCAAGAAAATATTGATGAAATTATTTCTAGATTTACTCATTTTATTCCCATCAATTCCGGGAATAAGCATCGCTTCCTCATTGATTTTTGCATGAGGAATAACAAAGGTTTCACCCATCTGATGGTTGAACTTTTCAGCAACATCACGGGTAATTTCTAAATGTTGTAATTGGTCTTTCCCTACGGGAACAACCTCTGCATCATAAAGTAAAATATCAGCAGCCATCAAAATAGGATATGTAAAAAGTCCGGCATTTACGTCAGCCAAATAATCTTGTTTGTCTTTAAATGAATGTGCTAATGTGAGTCGTTGATACGGGAAAAAATTTAGCAAATACCATGTCAGTTCCGTTACTTGTGTTACATCTGATTGACGATAAAAAACTGCTTTTTCTGTATCCAACCCCAACGCTAACCAAGTTGCTGCAACTTCATACGTATTTTGTTTCAGGAGTTCTGCTTCTTTAATTTGTGTAAGTGCATGTAAATCTGCTATGAAAATGAATGAGTCACCATCTGATGAATTTGCCATTTTAATTGCGGGTGAAATTGCTCCTAAAATATTTCCTAAATGTGGTGTTCCGGTGGCTTGTACTCCAGTAAGAACTCGTGACATACTCATGATTTTGAATTAATAATTTTATAATTAGGATTGATTTTTCTTATCAAATTTTTTGACTTTATTATGAACTAGCCATGTAGCAAAGGGAATAAAAGCAAAAAGCAGGATAAAGATAAATTCTTCGTCATCCCATTTGTAATATTTACGAACCATAAATGCTAAGGCGATATAGCCCATGAAAGCAATTCCATGAAATAATCCAACAGGAAACATGGGTGCGGTGATGTCATAACCATACTTGAGTGGCATAGCTACACAAAAGAGTAGAAAACAACTGATAAATTCTAAGATACAGAAAAGGTCAAAGTATTTATTGATTTGTTTTTGTGTCATGGTAAAAAATTTAAGTATTTAAAAATGTATATATAGCGTAAAAAATTATGACAAATAGTGACACAGTTCAAACAATCTTTTTTCTTTACGTAATTTGAAATGCGACATTGCTCCTTTTTTTGAAAGGTCAAAAATAGGAATTTGACATAAAAAACCTCAAAGGTTTTTGAATCCTTTTTGAGGTTTACTCTATCATCAATCTTTTTTAGTTAAAAACTTTCTTTCTGAAAAATAAAATAATGGCTCCTCCTACTGTGATGGAAGAGTCTGCCACGTTGAAAATATAGGAGAAAAATTCAAAATGGGTACCTCCTATAATTGGTATCCAATCCGGCCAATAAAAGTCAAATAGTGGAAAGTAAAACATATCGACTACACAGCCTTTTAGAAATCCGGAATAGCCTTGAAAGTTAGCTTGAGGAATCCCTGAATAACCTTGCCATACGTTAGTTTCCGCATCCCACGTCAGCCCGGTATCGAAAATCATTCCGTAGAATAAACTATCTACTAAGTTCCCGATAGCTCCGGCAAAAATTAATGCTGACGCTACTTTAAAATAATTATTATTGTATTTAGGAATATGTTTCCAAATCATATAACCAATCCACCCGATGAGGAATACCCGTAGAACAGAAAGCATCATTTTCCCGTTAAGTCCACCAAATTCTACTCCATACGCCATTCCGGGATTTTCTACAAATTTCAATTGAAACCACGGGAAAACTTCTACACCTTCGTTAAGGTGAAAGTGGGTTTTGATATAAAATTTGGACAATTGGTCAATTATCAAGACCAACAACACAATAATTCCTACTTTCTTCAAATCGACAAATTAACGTTGCATATTTTTTGCTTCGATACTTAGTGTAGCATGTGGAACTAACCTCAGTCGTTCTTTGTTGATTAACTTTCCGGTTACTCGACAAATACCGTACGTTTTGTTTTCTATACGTACCAATGCGTTTTTCAAGTCACGAATGAATTTTTCTTGACGTGCTGCCAATTGTGCGTTTTGCTCTTTGCTCATGGTTGCAGAACCTTCTTCAAATGCTTTGAATGTTGGTGAAGTATCATCTGTACCGTTATCCAAACCATTCATGAAAGTTTCTTTAATCAATTCGTAGTCACGCTCTGCTTTGTTTAATTTATCTTGTATGATTTCGCGAAATTCTTCTAATTCTGTATCAGAATATTTTGTTTTATCTTCTGTTGTCATAGTTTAAGTTTTTGAAATTGTAATTTCTGTTTCTATATCATCTATTTCAATCTTCGTTCCACCCTCTATTTCAGGTAGTAACAACAACTCTGTTGTAAGTGTTTCGGAGCAAATATAGTCTTTATTTTGATTAACTGAAACCTCTAATTTATCATTGTTTTTCAACATTAATTTAATTTTATCAGTCACTTCTAATCCACTGTCTTTTCGAAGATTCTGAATTCTATTTACCAATTCTCGTGCCAATCCTTCTGACAATAACTCATCTGTCAAAGTAACATCTAGTGCCACCGTCAAGTTTCCGTTAGAGGCTACCGTCCAACCCGGAATGTCTTTGGTAGAAATTTCAAAATCTTCTAATAGTAATTCTATACTTTTTTCTTCTAATTCTAAATCAATCTTTCCTTCTTTTTCCAACTTTACAATGTCTTCATTGGTCAATTTGGATGTTGCTTCTGAAATTACTTTCATATCTTTTCCAAATTTAGGCCCCAAAGTTTTAAAGTTTGGCTTTATACTTTTTACCAACAGATGAGAGGCTTCTTCGTTTGACAGTAACTCAATTTCTTTTATGTTCACTTCTTGTTTCAACAATTCTGAAACTGCCTGTAATCTTTCTTTCATCTGCCTATCTAAAACCGGAATAATTACTTTCTGCAAGGGTTGACGCACTTTCATATCTGCCCCTTTTCGGAGTGAAAGAATCATACTAGTTGCTATCTGTGCTAGTTGCGTTCGTTTTTCCAATTCTGAATCAATCAGGCTTTCATCTGCCTTTGGAAAGTTTGCCAAATGAACAGATTCTATTTCTGTTCGTCCCGTAGCATTGTTCAAATCTTTGTAAAGCCTTTCTGCAAAGAAAGGTGCTACCGGAGCTATCAAAACAGCAATATTTTCCAATACGAAATACAATGTTTGGTATGCCGAAATTTTATCTTTTGAGTAATCTCCTTTCCAAAAACGCCTTCTACTTAGTCGTACATGCCAATTGCTCAAATTATCTACCACAAATTCTTGAATGGCTCGTGTAGCACGAGTTGGTTCATAATCTGCGTAAAATTCATCTACTTTTTTTATTAATGAGTTTAATTCTGACAAAATCCAACGGTCTAGTTCTGCTCGTTCTGAAATCGGTATTTCTGTTTCTTCATATTTAAATCCATCTACATTGGCATAAAGTGCAAAAAACGAATATGTATTGTACAGTGTTCCAAAGAATTTCCTGCGAACTTCATCTACTCCTGCTATATCAAACTTCAGGTTTTCCCAAGGTTGTGCATTGGAAATCATATACCAACGCGTTGCATCGGGTCCGTAAACGGAAAGTGTTTCAAACGGATCAACTGCATTACCCAACCGTTTTGACATTTTCTGTCCATTTTTATCTAGTACCAATCCATTGGAAACAACATTTTTGTAAGCAACACTATCAAACACCAAAGCTCCTATGGCGTGTAAAGTATAGAACCAACCACGTGTCTGGTCAACTCCCTCAGCAATAAAGTCTGCAGGATATTTGGTACCGGAATCAATCCATTCCTTATTTTCAAATGGATAATGAAATTGTGCATACGGCATAGCTCCCGAATCAAACCAAACATCTATCAAATCACTCTCACGTTTCATAGGTTTCCCATTTGGTGAAACCAAAGTAATTGTATCTACATAATTTTTATGTAAATCAATTTTAGCATAATTGGATTCACTCATATTTCCAATTTCAAATCCTTCAAATGGGTTTTCACTCATAAATCCGGTATCAATTGATTTCTGGATTTCATTCATTAATTCTTCTACCGAACCGATGACAATTTCTTCTGATTTATCTTCTGTACGCCAAATTGGCAATGGGATTCCCCAATACCGCGAACGCGACAAATTCCAGTCATTGGCATTTTCTAACCAATTTCCAAAACGTCCTTCTCCGGTTGATTTGGGTTTCCAATTGATAGATTGATTTAATTCGGTCATTCGGTCACGAACGGAAGTTACCTTGATAAACCATGAGTCTAACGGATAATATAAGATTGGCTTATCAGTTCGCCAACAGTGTGGATAGTTATGTTTGTATTTTTCAACTTTAAATGCCTTATTTTCTTCTTTTAGTTGAATGGCAATTTCAATATCTACTGAACGCTCAGGCGCTTTTTCGTCTTCATAATACTCATTTTTCACATACTTACCTCCAAAACCATCAGGTAATTGTGATATAAATCGTCCCTGTAAATCAACCAACGGAACAGGGTTCTCATTTTCATCTAAAATCAACATAGGTGGGATACCATGCTCTTTTGCTACTTTGGCATCATCTGCTCCAAAAGTAGGTGCAGTATGCACTATGCCTGTACCATCTTCTGTTGTTACAAAATCTCCTGAAATTACCCGAAATGCTTTGTCTACACTTTCGTAAGGTAATACCCAAGGAAGAAGCTGCTCGTATTTAACTCCGACTAAATCAGAGCCTTTAAACGTTTCGAGGATTTGATAAGGGATTTTTTTATTTCCTTCTTTAAAGTTTTCAAAATCAGAAGGTTCATTTGATTCAAAATAATTTTTTCCAAATACTGAATTTAAAAGTGGTTTTCCTATGATTATTTTTTGTGGTCGGAATGTATATTGATTAAATGTTTCAACTAATACATATTCTATATTTTTGCCTACTGTAAGCGCTGTATTGGACGGAAGTGTCCATGGTGTTGTTGTCCATGCCAAAAAATATACATCACCCTCTATTCCTTTTAGGAAATCAGATGAATCTTTGACTGCTTTAAACTGAGCTATTATCGTAGTGTCTGTTACATCACGATAGGTTCCCGGCATATTCAATTCGTGTGAAGACAGTCCTGTTCCTGCTTTTGGTGAATAAGGTTGAATTGTGTAACCTTTGTACAACAAATCTTTGTTATAAATTTGCTTCAATAGCCACCAAACCGATTCCATATATTTAGGCTCATACGTCACATATGGTTCTTTTAAATCCACCCAATAACCCATCTTTTCGGTAAGATTATTCCAAATATCAGTATAGCGCATAACAGCTTCACGACATGCTTTATTGTACTCTTCTACAGAAATTTTCTTTCCGATATCTTCTTTGGTAATCCCTAATTCTTTTTCTACACCTAACTCTACCGGAAGCCCATGTGTATCCCAACCTGCTTTACGATGAACTTGCTTTCCTTTCAGTGTTTGGTAACGACAAAAAATATCTTTAATCGCACGAGCCATCACATGATGGATTCCAGGAAGACCATTTGCCGAAGGTGGTCCTTCATAAAAAACATAATTTTCCTGACCTTCTCGTGTTGTTACACTTTTTTTAAATATTTGATTTTCTTTCCATTCGTTCAGTACATCATCTGCTATCTGAACCAAATCAAGTTGCTTATATTCTTTGAAATTCTTACTCATAAATCTTTCTTACATCCTTAATTATTAAAGGATTGCGAATGTACAAAAATTTAACTGAATTTAGAAAAATCTAAATGCTGATTTTGCTTGTTGTGACTTTTTAAATAGCTGGGGTCTAAAACAATATAACTAAGTGATTTCGTAAATAATTCATTTATTTACTACTTTTGCAAGTCATTTCATCTAAAAAATAATGGTATGGGGAAAATATTTACTTTTTTGTTATTATGTAGTTCTACACTTCTATATTCTCAGGTTGGTATCAATACAGATTCTCCAACTGAAACATTGGATGTTGACGGTACTTTTAGAGTCAGGGTTGCTGATCAAATGACGATGACTGAATTAGCCACAAGTGATTCAATTTTAGTTGTAACATCAACTGGTGTTGTCAAAAGAATTCCATCTATAGGCATTGTAACACAAGCAGCTAATACTGGAGCTTCTGGCATTATCCCTGTTGCAACCGATGGAACTATCGTCATAGGAGATGGTACAAGTAGTAACCAAATTACATTAGGACAACAAGGAGCCACTAGTGGACAATTTTTAGCTTGGAATGGAACCAATTGGGTACCAACAACCCTGAGTGTATCTGGTGTAGAAACAGTAACCATTTTAGTAGATAATAATGATGGAACTTTCTCATATACTGATGAAAATGATGATAAGATTGATATTTCAAAAGCCTCATTAACGGATAATACTGATGGAACTTATACATTCTCTAATGGTAATGGTTCTGATATAACCTTTAACACAAATGAAAATGACGGTATCGTCGGAAATGAAGTTACCAATGCGACAGATGCTACTTTGACTAGAAGCGGAGCGGGTACAGATACTGATCCTTATACGTTGGATGTTGCCGATGGTGGTATAAACACCGATGAGTTGGCAGACAATGCCGTGACTACCGATAAAATCGTGGATGGTACAGCCGATGGACAATTACTGCAATGGAACGGTTCGGACTGGGTGCTTGTCGATGATTCGGCTTTGGTCATTACTGAAAATGACGGCATCGTCGGAAATGAAGTTACCAATGCCACAGATGCTACTTTGACTAGAAGCGGAGCGGGTACAGACGCAGATCCTTATACGTTGGATGTTGCCAATGGTGGTATAACTACCGATGAGTTGGCGGACAATGCCGTGACTACCGATAAAATAGCCAACAAGTCCGTAACCAC
>JBKEAG010000179.1:0-2804 GCA_047972025.1 Moheibacter sp. | reverse complement strand
CACCATTGTCTCTAGATGTATATACTTCACTAGTTGCAAGTGGAAACCGACCTATTTTATTTTGATTGTCAAATTCATGGATTTTCACATCATCTCCCATGTTCCCAATCAATATTACTTTATTTAGTGTCCCGTTCATAATGATAAATTATTCTTGATTCAAAGGTACAAAATTAGGTGTGAATGGTTTTATTTCAACTCTATATATTTTTCCATAGGACGTGGTAGTGGTAATTTTACAAGTTCTTTCCATGATACAATTTCTGCATTAAAATGGTTAGATAATTCTTTTAACTCTAATGAATTTACCTTCAACTTCCAAAATGAAATAAATAACCGTTGGTGTGAAAGTAAATGTTTTTCTTCTAAAACTTTGGTTGGTAAAATGGATTTAAATAGGGGTTTAATATCACTCTCATCTTCAGTTTCCAATAAGGGGAAGTTATATAAATTCTTCCAAACATCTTTTCCATTTCGTTTTTTTATCAAGTAACTCTTTCCGTCTGAAATTTCAAAAAAGTGAAAATACCGATTTCGCACTTTGGTTTTCTTCGTTTTTACAGGGAGTAGATGAACCCTTTTTTTAGCCAAACCCTCACACTTGTGCTGAAGAGGACAAGACGTACAGTTTGGATTTTTGGGAAGACAAATTGTAGCACCCAATTCCATTACTGCTTGGTTAAAGTCACCGGGTCTTTGAGTATCGATGATTTCTTTTCCTAAATTAAAAAAGTATGATTTGGTTTTAGGCTGTGAAATATCTAAATCAATATTGAAAAATCGAGAATAAACACGAAAAGCATTACCGTCAATTGCTGGAACAGCTTCTCCAAATGCAATGGAAGCTATTGCAGCAGCAGTATATTCACCAACTCCTTTTAGAGAAAGAAGTTCTTTAAAGTTATTTGGAAAAGTACCATTTAGATTATTGTAAATGTATTGTGCTGTATAATGTAAATTTCGAGCACGTGAATAGTAGCCAAGTCCTTGCCACAGTTTCAGCACCTCCTGTTCAGAGGCATTTGCTAAATCTTTTAAATGTGGAAAAGAGGTACAAAACTGCTCATAATAAGCAGTTCCTTGAGCCACGCGAGTTTGTTGCAAAATGATTTCAGAAAGCCAAATTTTATAGGGGTCAGACTCTTCTCTCCAGGGTAGTTTTCGTCTATATTTGTCAAACCAAATCAATATCAAGGAGTTAAAAGTCATAAATATGATAAGATTTCTTTTTTTGTTTTCATACAAATGTTATATTTGCACCCGTTTCTTTAAAAAACAAATTTAGCAACAAAATATAGTATAATATTATGACAAAAGCGGAAATAGTTAGTAACATTTCTACTAAATTAGGGTTAGAAAAAAACGAAACACAAAAAGTCGTTGAACATTTTATGGACGAAGTGAAAAATTCATTAGAGTCTGGGGAAAATGTATATTTAAGAGGTTTCGGTTCTTTTACAGTTAAGAAAAGAGCGTCAAAAACAGGAAGAAATATTTCAAAAGGAACTTCTATCATTATTCCGGCACATCATGTACCGGCATTTAAACCTGCAAAAACATTTGTAGAAAGCGTTAAAACCAAAGTTAAAGTAAAATAATTACGATATGCCAAGCGGAAAAAAAAGAAAAAGACATAAGGTAGCAACACATAAACGCAAAAAAAGACGTAGATTAAACAGACATAAAAAGAAAAAATAAGTACTGTTTTTTACGTGTAAATGAAATTTTTGCACTTTCCAGACACTTAATTTGGAAAGTGCTTTTGTCGTTTGTTTCATATTCATTTAATAGTAAATAATGAATAAAGAATTAGTAGTTTCTACTGGAGAGGATTTTGTCCAAATTGCAATGTTAGAAGAAGGCCGTTTGATGGAACTTCATCAAGAAAGTGTTGACCTAAATTTTGCAGTAGGTGATATGTATTTGGGTAAAGTAAAAAAACTTGCACCAAGCCTAAATGCTGCATTTGTGGATATAGGTTATTCAAAAGATGCTTTTTTACATTACCATGATTTGGGACCTAATGTAAAATCATTACTTACTTACACTAGTTTAGTCACCACAGAGAAATATAAATCTTCTAATCTAAAGACTTTCCGCAAGGAGGAAATGATTAAAAAAGATGGAACGATTGATCAGGTTCTTTCTACGGGAAATCATGTTGTTATTCAAATAACAAAGGAGCCTATTCATACAAAAGGCCCGAGGATTACTTCCGAAATTTCTATTGCGGGAAGGTATTTGATTTTAAATCCATTTTCTGAAAAAGTTTCAGTTTCTCAAAAAATAAAATCCAAAGCGGAAAAAGATCGTTTGGTTGCATTAGTTGAAAGTATAAAACCTGAAGGATTTGGGATTATAATACGTACTGTTGCTGAAGGAAAAAAAGTAGCAGAACTTCATGCTGATTTGAACTATTTGCTCAATAAATGGCAAACTGTTTTCAAAAATATTCAAAGAAAGAAAGTTCCTATCAAACTTCTAAGTGAAATTGATAGGGCATCAGGGATTCTCCGTGATAATTTTAATGAAGATTTTGTGAAAATTACGGTAGATGATAATGACTTGGCAGATGATATGAGGGAGTATCTAGACGTAATAGCACCCGGTAAAGCAAATATAATAAAAGTAGCTCCTAATTCTGAAATTCCATTATTTGAACGGATGGGGATAGAGCGACAGATTAAATTTTCTTTTGGTAAAAATGTAACCATTCCACAGTCAAAAGGAGCTTATTTGGTCATTGAACATACAGAAGCATTACATGTAATTGATGTAAACTCTGGAAATATTTCTAGAAATTC
>JBKEAG010000171.1:0-1700 GCA_047972025.1 Moheibacter sp. | reverse complement strand
TAGATGTGCTTGAAAAGAAAATAAATACAAATGGTTATCCAATAAATACTGGAAACATGCCTTTGGTTGATTTTGTAACAATGGCTGGAGTAAGAAATACAGATAATCCCGATTATAAAGGTGGAGATGAAGAGTTTCAAGCGATTAATTGGCCACCATTAATGACAAGTTTATGTGAAAAATTATTGGGATATGCTGATGTGTCCTCACGAGGAGTATATAACCCTGTAAAATCTATTGCTTATACAAGTTTAGATATAAAAAATAAAATTGACGATATTAACAAACAATATGTTGCTGGGTATAGACTAATATTGATGATAGATTCAGACTTAATAGATGATGATTGGGATGTAAGTTCACTGGATTTACACTGGGTTGTTTTAGAGTCTAACATTAATTGGAATTATATACCTGGTTTCTTTGGTGCTAAAAAAGATGAAATTGATTTCAATGTTTATACATGGGGAACAAACCCTAATGGAGTAAACAAGTATCTTAAAAAAATGATTACCTCTACACATTTTATGAATAATTACAATGGCTATATCAAAGTTAAATAAAGGTTTAAGTTTTATTATACCTATTTTATTGTTAAGTTCTTGCAAAGATGAAAATACTATAAAACTAGAACATCAAAAGGAGTGCCAATGTATGGATGCTTTAAGTTTTTGGAATAATCAAAGAACAATTATTTTAAAGTCAAAAGAACTAAAATCCAATAAAATTGGATTAAAAATTAGCCATGTAAGAAATGGGGAGATAATTGAAAATTTGGAATATAAATTTTCTGAAATTGATAATCGTTGGATTGGTTTTACTGCTCCAAACATAATTTATAAATCAGATAGTATTATAATTTTATTTAAAAATGATAGGGAATTTATTTTACATAATTTTATCAACAGTCCTAATTATGGAGGAAAAAAATTTATTGGCTGTAAAATTGACCATTGCAAAATAAATAACATGGATAGCATTTATATAGGTGATTTTATCTATTTAGAATAAATCGGAAATATTCCACAATACAAAGAAATGGTAATGTATCAAAAGAGTTGGTATATGAATACGCAAAATATAAATAGCTGTAGGTAGTGTATCAAACCGGAACATTCCTCAAAACCCAAAACATAACAAACTCATCATCAGTAATATTTATAAAATAGTATAGAAATTTAAATTGCTTTTGCCATTTAGAATCACTTAAAACACCTTAAAATTAATTTTGCTAACCTCGTATATCAAATTGGGGCATGGAAAAAATTGAAAGAACACCTACTTGATGGACGGGAAAGGGAATATAAAAGTCTATGCACCTAAAAATATGGAGTTTGTTGCGGGGGGAAATATAAACATTACGGCAGGACAGAATATGACCACTATCGTTGGTATGAACAACACCGAAAGTGTAGGAATGGTGAAAACTACTTCCGTAGCCGGAGATGCCAATCTGATGGTATCCGGAAAATTGATGGAAATGATTGAAGGAGATGTACATAGTGAGTCTAAACAAAATAGACAGGAGATAGCGCAAGAAGATATGCAATTCCAATCATCTAAAAATATTGATAATCATTCTCAAACTATTGTTACAAACAATAGTGGCGAATATGGAACAGGACATTAAAAATATTTAGTATGAGTAAGATAAGAATAGTAGGTGGAAAGTACACAAAAATAACCGGAGGCACTCATGA
>JBKEAG010000165.1:0-5291 GCA_047972025.1 Moheibacter sp. | reverse complement strand
TGTGTATTGTATTGCTGAAATTTCTCTGAAATGGAAAATGGAAAACCCAGTAAATCTATATTGTCATATTTTACAGCTCGTTCCGCTCCACCTTCACTCGCTACAATCACAGACAATTTAGACGTATAATTTAAATTTTTTACGGATTCTAATACCTCTCCGGTATCTGCCATTTGTGGAATTACCTTTGAGGACACAAAACTACCACAGTCAATTGTATTAAAACCTACTTTCAGTAAATTCTGAAGATGATCTATTTTATCTTCCGTTGGAATGAAATTATGAATTCCCTGCATTGCATCGCGCGGACAATCCACAATCTTTATCTTTAAACTCATTTTGTTTGTTATTTACGAATGGAAAGATATAGAATTTCCTACTTTTACCAAAAAAATTGATGCTCATGGACAAATTATGGAGTGATAAATTAAAAAATAGATTTTTAAAATACGTAAGTTTTTATTCGGAAAGTATTCCTTTTGTTGAAGATTTCCCAAGTTCTGAAAGACAGTGGGATATTGCCAAATATTTATTCGAAGAATTGAAATCCATTGGATTAGAAGATGTAACGATTGATGACAATGCCTACGTAATGGGGTTTTTACCATCAAACATAGATAAAGAGGTTTCAACCATTGGGTTTGTTTCTCATTTTGATACTTCACCGGACTATTCAGGAGAAAATATAAAACCACAAATTATAGAAAATTATGATGGTGGTATTATTTCATTAAATAAAAATCTAAAAATGAATTTAGATTCTGATGAATTTCCTGAGTTAAAACAATATAAAGGTCAAACCATTATTACTACTGATGGCACAACGCTATTGGGTGCAGATGATAAGGCTGGAATAGCCGAGATTGTTACTGCCATGGAGTATTTGATTGCTCATCCTGAAATCAAACATGGTAGAATTGCTGTTGGTTTTACGCCTGATGAAGAAGTGGGGCGTGGTGCAGATTTTTTTGATGTAGAAAAATTTGATGCAGAATGGGCTTATACAATGGATGGAAGTGAGATTGGAGAATTAGAATATGAAAATTTCAACGCAGCCTACGCTCATCTAAAGTTTCATGGTAAAAGTGTTCATCCCGGTTACGCCAAAAATCAATTGGTAAATGCTGTAACTATGGCAAGAGAATTTGCCAATCAATTACCCGAAGATGAGGTGCCAGAACAAACAGATGGTAGAGAAGGTTTTTTCCATTTAACTAAATTTAATGGAAATGTTTCAGAAACCGAGTTGCAATACATCATACGCGATCATGATAAAATACAATTTGAAGCACGAAAAAGCCTAATTCAGCAAATTGTTTCTGAAATGCAGTCTGAATATGGAACTGATAGAATTGAACTGGAAATGAATGACCAATACCATAATATGGTAGAAAAGGTCAAAGAAAAGTTTCAATCTGTAGAAATTGCAGAACAAGCACTAAAAGATGTTGGGGTAACCCCCAATATAAAGCCAATTCGTGGTGGAACAGATGGCTCACGTCTAAGTTTCATGGGACTTCCCTGCCCCAACATATTTGCCGGTGGTCACAATTTCCACGGTCCTTATGAATATGTCCCACTTGAATCAATGGAAAAAGCTACTGAAGTAATTATACGGATTGGTGAGTTAGTAGCTGAAAGAAAATAATTAAGTTATACAATTAAAAACCTCTAAAATATCATAATTTTTAGAGATTTTTAATTCAAAACAAATCACCATTTTGGTCTAATCTTTGTCTATAATTGACTAAATTTAAAACAAAATGAAAAACTTATTTTTGATCATTTTTACAGTAATAGCTACTTCATTTTCATTTGGACAAGTTTCACAAGAGTTAGGAGAAATTGAATTTGTAGAAATATATGATATGATTAAGGTAACGTTAGTAAAATCTGATAAAAACACTATAGAAATTAGTGGAGCAAAGGCTGACGAAGTTCAACTCATTACCAAAAATAATAAACTAAAAATTCGAATGAGTACCAAACAGTTACTCCAAGGAAGTGACGTTTCTGTAACTCTTTACCACACTTCTATAAATGAAATTCATGCAAATGAGGGTTCTATAGTAACTTCAGTTGATGTTTTAACTGCTTCCGGTATAGCACTAGATGCAAAAGAAGGAGCTGAAATCTATACTGAGGTAGAAACAGATGACTTAAATATCAAAACAAATTCGGGAGGAAAAATACAACTCAACGGTACTACCCACTCTCAAAATATTGTTTCCAACACAGGAGGATATTATGATGGTCAGCACCTAGAGTCAGTTTCCACAACCGTTTTGGTGAAAGCCGGTGGAGAAGCTGTTGTTTATGCTACTGATGCTGTAAATGCCAAAACCATGGCTGGAGGAAATATTTATATTTATGGGGGTGCAGATGTAAATCAGCAAACCATAGCCGGGGGTAAAATTCATATTTATTAAAAAAATGCAAAGACGCGACTTTATAAAAAAATCGGTAATGATGGGTGGTTTAGTAATTCTTCCCTCTACTTTCAATTTTGATTTGTTAAATAACTATTCACAAGATGAATTAATTGGAAAAGGAAATCCATCATTGTACGGGGAAGGATTTAAATTACGTGAAGAGGTAAGGCTTCAATTTAATCTCATGCGAAAAGCTGCCAAAGAAAAAGGCTTCAATATTCATGTGATTTCCAGTTACAGAAGCTATTCACACCAAAATGGAATTTGGAATCGCAAATACAAAAAATATAGAAATCAAGGACTGTCTCCAGAGAAATCCATTGAAAAAATCATTGAGTACAGCACCATTCCGGGAACGTCTCGCCACCATTGGGGTACTGATTTGGATATCATTGACAGCACAAAAGGGATACCGTCTAACCCATTGAGTGAAACTCATTTCAATGAAGGTGGACGAATGCATAAATTCAAATTATGGTTAGATGAAAATTCTGAAAAATTTGGGTTTCACCTCGTTTATACCAATGCTCCAAACCGAAAAGGGTTTGCTTATGAGCCTTGGCATTTTTCTTACAAACCACTCTCTTTTAAGATGTTGGAAGAATATAAAAATTTAGACCTTAAAAAAATCCTTCAATCCAATAAATTAACAGGAAGTGAATACTTTACAGATGAATTTATTCAAAAATATAAAACTGAAAATATTCTAGATATCAATCCCAATTTATTGCCTTAATAAATAGAAAAAACAAAAAACCTCAAAGTAAAAACTTTGAGGCTCTTCCCCTTTCCTAACCAAATCAGAGGTCTATTTCCCTCCTAAAAATGCTTTGAGCATCCAAGCTGTTTTTTCCTGAAATGAAATGAAATCGCTCATCATAGAGTTTGTACCTTCATCATCTAACTCTCCTGAACGGTCCAAAATCTCACGCTCTATTTTCAGTAATTCTTGTAACGAATCTAGCACTAACTGAACCGACTGCTCTGTATCTGAAATATCCTTACCTACTTTTACACTTGAATTTTTCACATAATCTTCGAAAGTGTGCATAGGCGTTCCTCCCAAAGTTAAAATCCGCTCTGCCACCATATCCACTTTTTCTTGTGCATCCAAATACAATTCCTCAAATTTCGGATGCAATTGAAAAAATTGTTGTCCCTTTATATTCCAATGCACTCCCCGCAAATTTTGATAATATACCTGAAGGTTAGCCAATAACTTATTCAAATCTTCTGAAAGCTCTTTTGTGGTGGATTTATCCAATCCGATTGTTTCTAATTTCATTCTCGTTTAGTTTTAAAAAATTATATTTTACGAATTTACTCTTTGTAATTCTACTAAAACCTAACGAAAATCAGTCCATTTTAAATAAATTAATTCGATATTATTAATATCTTTATCGAAAATATTTATACATGACCCTAGTTCAATTAGAATATGTTTTAGCAGTGGCTGAACATAAAAACTTTACACTTGCTGCCGATAAATCTTTTGTTACCCAGCCTACTCTAAGTATGCAGATTCAGAAACTAGAACGAGAACTGGGAATTGAAATTTTTGACCGAAGTGTCCATCCTATCAAACTAACTAAAATTGGAGGAAAAGTAGTTGAACAAGCAAAGTCTATCCTAAAAGAGTCAAACAGAATGTCTCAACTTGTTTTTGAAGAACAAGGAAAAGTAGAAGGTGATTTCAAAATTGGGGTAATTCCAACGGTTTTACCTACGCTGGTTCCTCTTTTTTATAGAACTTTTGAAAAGGCTTATCCCAAAACAAATTTAATCATAAAGGAGCTTGAAACCTCTGAAGTAATTGAAAAACTATACGACGGCTCACTGGATTTCGGCATTGTTGTAACACCTTTACATGAAGATTTAATTGTGGAGAAACCACTTTATTATGAGCCATTCGTTGGTTACATTCCATCCAATCATAAATTTCATTCCAAAAAATTAATTTCTCCTAAAGATTTGGAAATGGAAGATCTATTGCTTCTAAAGGAGGGACATTGTTTCCGAAATAATATACTAAATTTATGTGAACCAGAGAAATTATCTGCCCAACCCGTAAAGTTAGATAGTGGAAATTTAGATACTCTAGTGAAATTAGCCAATGAAGGCTACGGCATGACTTTACTTCCTGCTCTACAAGCCGAAGATTTGCCAAAAGCATTACAAAAAAACATTCGGCATTTTGAAGAACCCGTACCTAGCCGACAGGTAAGTTTGGTTTACCACCAATCCAATCTGAGAAAATCTTTTGAGGAAAGTTTAACAAAAACAATTCAAAGTGTTCTACGTGGAAAAATATTTTTGGACAAAACCGATAATGTAACCTCACCTTTGCTAAGTCTTCCAAAGTAATCTGATTTGGCAAATATTTAAACCTTTTTATCCTAATTATTTAGTAAATAGAAATCTGTCAAGACTATGGCAGAGAGAGCTTCTACTATCGGCACAGCACGTGGTACAACACAAGGGTCATGTCTGCCTTTTCCTTTCATTTTCTGAATTTCTCCATCTAAATTTAGTGTTTCTTGCTCTTGCATGATTGTAGCTACCGGTTTGAAGGCAATACGGAAATAAATATCCATTCCATTTGAAATTCCACCTTGTATTCCACCTGATAAATTTGTTTTGGTTGAACCATCTGAATTAAACAAATCATTATGTACCGAACCTTTCATTTTAGCACCACAAAACCCACTACCATACTCAAATCCTTTTACTGCATTTATGCTCAACATGGCTTGTCCTAAGCGAGCATGAAGTTTATCAAAAATCGGTTCTCCTAGTCCAATTGGGACATTTTGAATTACACAGGTTATAGTTCCTCCAATGGTATCACCTTCTTTCCTA
>JBKEAG010000068.1:0-5178 GCA_047972025.1 Moheibacter sp. | reverse complement strand
GTAAACTGTCTTGTTGGGATTTGTTGAACCGATGAATTTCGTCAATAAATAAAATAGGAGAGCTGTGACCGGAAAATAAATTTTGATTTTTTGCTTTTTCAATTACTTCACGTACTTCTTTTACACCGGAATTAATTGCACTCAATTCAAAAAAGCTCCGATTAGAAAGATTAGCAATCAATTGAGCAAGTGTTGTTTTACCGGTTCCGGGAGGTCCCCAAAAAATCATAGAAGCAATGTGACCGGACTTTAGCATAATCGGTATAGGTGCATTCTCCCCCAAAAGATGCTTTTGGTTGATAAATTCTTCTAATGATTTAGGGCGTAATCGCTCAGCGAGTGGTGCATTCATTTACCAAATGTACAAATTACATCCAAAATAAAAACCCCGCAAAATGCGGGGCCTCTATTAAATTCTCAAAATAAATGAGAGAGTTTAGTTAACGTCCCAAAATAGTTTGGTATATAATAAGTCTGCTCCAATTGCAGATGATGCAGCTAAGTAGTTGGTAGAATTTAATGTTTGCTCTTCGGCAGGATAAGTAAACCTAACAGGTACATTGTTTCCTGTGACAGTAGGTAAATTTAGAGTAGGAGCATCGTATTTTCTCCATACAGTCCATCCTTCAAATCCACGGTCATACATAGCTATCCAAAACTGTTTTCCAATTTTTTGTTTCCAAGTACCAGGGGCTGTAGAATAATTTACATTAGTTCTTGAAAGATATTCAGTTATATCATCTGAAGCAATTCCCCAATATTCCATATTGGAAGTAATTGCATTGTGATAATGAGTTGCAGCATCCCCACTTCCTGCATACATTCTTTCAGCAGCTTCAGCTAATAAAAACTCTATTTCTGTATAGTTCATCAAAACCCCTACTAAATCGGCTTCGTAAAAAGGTGCACCTATATGCGTATAATTTGTGTAAGTATTTAAAGATCCATAGATACCACCGTCATAATAAACATTATTATCATCGTCTACTAAATTACCGTCAAAGAAAACGGTTCTTCTTGGATCTTCGAGGTCATTTAGATAGTCTACGTAGGTATTAGCAGGAACGAAATCTTGTCGTCCACTTAAATATAAATCAGCATATAGTGGATGAGCGTTTACATTATTGTTTTCATAATGTAAGCTAAAGTTTTCTGTATGTGAACTAATTAGACCATTTAAAATAGCTTCTTCAGCCAAATCTTGAGCAACACTTGGATACTTATCAGCCAAACGCATTGCTATTTTCAATTTAATACTTGCGGCTAATTTTTTCCAATTACTTATGTTGTCACCGTATACAATATCTTGATCTTCTCCAAAGCCTTCAGCAGAAGTGTCTAAAGAACTATAAGCACTTCTTATTTTGGTGATTAAATCTGTGTAAATTGTGTAAGCATCATCATAAACTGGTGTCACATTTTCACTTCCCATAAGTGCTTCACTATATGGGATATTCCCGAATGTATCCACCATTTGTTGCCAAGCATAAACTTCTACAATGGTAATAATTGCAATTTGATTGTCCTTAACTTCTTGTGTAAAAGTGTTAGACAGCTCTTGCTGTCCTACAAGTTCTTTCGCATTTTTTAAATCAAACAGAACATCTCTGTATATTATCCCCCAATGTGTGTCTGGGATAGAACGATTTTTTATGTCATAATTAGTCTCATTAGTATACTGACATTCCGTCCAATATTGCGAAAATAATCTAAACACATTTCGATTAACACTTGTGTTTAGCATTTGATCAAACATTGCCTTTGTTGAGTTGGCAAACAGAAACCCAGCTGGAACCTCTGAAGGGTTCACGGGGTCTATATTTAAATCAGCATAATCTTCATCAGAGCAACCTATAATGAAAGCTAAGCTTAATATTGTTAATATATATTTTTTCATTTTCTTTTTTTTAAAATTCAACTTTTATACTTGCCCCAATTTCTCTAATTGTAGGGTGAGCGCCATTTTGAATACCTTGGATATTCCCTGCACTTAAACCTGCTTCAGGGTCTGAATAGGGGATGTTTTTGTGAATAATCCATAGGTTTCTACCAATTGCTGATATTGTGAATTTTTTAATGAAAGTATTCTGAATTAACTTCTCAGGTAAATCATAAGAAAGCGTTACATTTCTCAACTTCACAAAAGACGCATCATAAATATGCGATGCTTCAGGTCCTCCGAGGGCATATCCCCAAGGATTTAAGAAGTTAGAGGCATCAACACGAATGTCGTTTTGACCGTAAATCGGATTGCCATTTAAATCAACATCCGTTTGTATTACACCTGGTAATATTATACCTCCTCCATTTGCCAAAGAATTTCGAACAGGGTTTCCTAAATCGTTTGTCCCCGCTGTGAAATCATACAATCCTGTGGCATAACCATATGATGTATCAAATGAAAATATATCACCACCTTGTTGAACATCAATTAAGAAACTTAAACTTAAATTTTTATAAGAAAAAGTATTACGCAAACCTCCAGTCCAGTCAGGGTTCATATTACCTATGACTTCATTTTGATCACTTACTAGATAGTAACCATCATCTCCAATAATTTTTTCTCCATTTTCGTTAAATACAAAGTTTGTACCTCTAATGGTTCCAAAATCTTCGCCTAAAGTGGCTCCTACTTGAATATTCCATGCTGAAGCCAATTCCAAAAATTGAGTGTCTCCAGCAATTCGAGTTACCTCGTTATCATTCTTAGCAAAGTTGGCAGTCATCTCCCAAGTAAAGTTTTCGCTTCTAATTGGAACTAAAGTTAGTCTCGCCTCTACACCCTTGTTTACAACATCTCCAGAGTTTTGCCAAAGAGCTGAGTTTCCTGATCCGGATGATATGTCTACCGGAGTAATTAAATCAAATGTCTTTCTGTTATAGTAAGATACGTCGAAACTGATTCTATTTTTTAAGAATGCCATTTCTAAACCAACTTCAAATTCTTCCATAGTTTCTGCTTTCAAATTCGGATTTTTAGAAATAGATTCAGAGGTCGACATATAAGCGTTGTTGAATCCAGGGTTAAATACGTAAGTATTTATTAGCTGGTAAGCATCTGTGTCATTACCTACCTGTGCATAGTTTGCACGTACCTTACCAAAATTTAACCACCTAGCATCTATAACTTCAGAAAACAGGAAGCTAATTGAACCGGCAGGATACCAATATCGATTATTTTCAATTGGTAGTGCTGAAGATCGATCAGTCCGAATAGACCCATCTAAAAATAACATATTATAGAATCCAACACTTGCATTCGCATATAACCCATCTACTTTT
Organism: Moheibacter sp.; assembly: GCA_047972025.1. Taxonomy (GTDB): domain Bacteria; phylum Bacteroidota; class Bacteroidia; order Flavobacteriales; family Weeksellaceae; genus Moheibacter. Next base: position 1,896 of record JBKEAG010000068.1, on the reverse strand, counting down.
TTATTAATATCAAATTGAGTAAGATTTTCTTCTGTCAAAGGCTGTGCAGTGTTAGTGATACTATATAGTCCAGGAATTTTTAGACCGCCATTGGTTACAGCACTATTTCCTACTCTTTCGTTAACACGTAAGTTCCAACCTAGGTTAGCGTCAATATTGATATTCTCTGTGATGTCTTTTCTAGCATTTAAGATAACATCGTAATTTACTTCACTTACATTTTGTCTCATATAGTAGTATTCTCCTGCACCACCTGCATCAATCCACCCTTGACCGCCCGCAGACCCTACGGCTACTCTTTCTTCTCGAAATTCACTGTAGTTATCAAAAGTGAAACGACCTAAAACGTTCAACCAATCAGTAAGCTCATAGTTTAAACCTACATTACCAAAGTAGCGATTTCTTTCATCGTTTTGATAGTTTTCATAGCGATTGAAATAGTAATTATCTGAATATCCAACTTCTAGGTTTTCCCAGTCCTTGGTATTCCAAGTAATATTTTGCCCAGTTAACATATAAGCTTCTTTTTGCTTTTGCATATCAACACTTAGATTCCACCATTGTCTAAAGGTTTGCATAGGATTCCTACCTTCATAACCTGTACCAACACGTCCTTTACCCTTTGTGTTAGTATAAGTAATCCCTGCAAATGCTTTTAATTTGTCCGTCAATTTATAGTCTGCAGTAAAATCAATAGTATTACGCTTGATATTACTATTGTCTAGGTTACCATCAAGTAAATAGTTGGTATAACCAAGCCGAAAACCTCCATTCTCATTACCACCATTAAATGAAGCTGAATTTACATAAGTTGTTGACATATCCCAAATATCATTTGGAGTAGATGCTCCAGCAACCCACGGAGTTTGTTGTAAATAAGTGGGTAATTGTGGATACATTGAGTCCCAATTATAAACCATTAGATTAGGGTCAAAAGCAGTACCGAAAGAAGCATCATCATATGTGTAAACGATATTATTATCAATCACTCCATCACCATTTATGTCACCTGAATAGAAACTTGTACCATCTCCAGCATAGCCACTACCATATTTGTTTTGATATTTAGGTAAAGTTTCTTTATCAGCTGAACCAACCATAATACTGCTATTGATTTCAACACCAATGCCTCTTTGTCTTTTGCCTTTTTTGGTTGTAATCATAATAACCCCGTTTGCACCGCGAGAACCATAAAGAGCAGTTGCCGCAGCTCCCTTTAAAACATTTACATTCTCTATATCATTTGGGTTGATGTCAGAAGCTGGATTTCCATAGTCATATCCACCTCCACCACTTGCTTGATTAGTGGCATTATGTACATCATTATTAATCGGAGTTCCGTCAATAACAATTAATGCCTGGTTACTTCCATATAATGAACTATAGCCACGAACAATCATATTGGTAGAACCTCCCATAGTTCCAGATTGATTGATGTCTAAACCAGAAACCTCACCTGAGAGTGCATCAGCAAAATTTGTTACAGGAACAGCAGATAGTGTCTCTCCGCTAACTTCTTGCGTGGCATAACCTAGTGATTTCTTTTCTCGTGTAATTCCTAATGCGGTTATTACACCACCTTCTAATTCAAAAGTGCTACTTTCTTTTAATACAACATCATAAATATCTACTGTACCTACAACTGCTGTAACAACATCTAATCCAATTGACTCAAAACGTAAAATCTCGTTTCTACTAGCGACAATGGAAAAATTACCATCTATATCGGTATAAACCTCCTGACCGGATGATGTAGTAACTACTACGTCTTCCAAAGGAAATCCATTCGAATCAGTTACAGTTCCTGTAACCGTCTTTTCTTGGGCAAATAGAATGCCTCCGAAGAGTATTCCACATAGCACAAGAAAACCTCTTAACTTTGTACTCATTTGTTAA
>JBKEAG010000045.1:0-5656 GCA_047972025.1 Moheibacter sp. | reverse complement strand
CAAAACCAGGATATTAACAAAGATTACGGCGATGACAGTAATTCAGTACATCAACAAAAATATATTTCAACGAAATATCAACAATTTAAAAATTAGCATTATTTAAAATGCACAACGGGTTATACAAATCTTTTCCTATGGTATATCCCATAGCAAAACATATTAAAATTGCTAATATAATACCAGTTATTTTTTAGTCTCTTACATTAATGTTATTATTCATAATCTTATTTTTAGTCATTTATATTTAATATTCTATTAGGGAATTTGAATAACCCTGCCTCATTTTGAAAAAAAAGAAAAACAGGAGTAAATATATAAATTTTAGCCACTAAAGGGTTGAAATTTCTTTCTTTGTTCCTTTATAGTTATTTGATTTGTTACACATAAATTCACTCTATATGTAAACTAGAGATTATTACTGTATATCCTTAAATTCTATCTCCCGATATAAGACTTCAGTATTTTACTTCTAGATGTATGTTTTAGTCGTCTAATTGCTTTTTCTTTAATTTGGCGAACACGCTCACGAGTCAAATCAAAGGTTTCTCCGATTTCTTCCAAAGTCATGGGGTGAGCACCGTTTAATCCGAAATAAAGTCGAATCAAATCCGCCTCTCTCGGTGTCAGTGTTTGCAGTGCACGTTCTATTTCAATTCGAAGTGACTCTGTCAATAATTCACCATCCGGACTTGGAGATTCACCGGTGTTTAGCACATCGTATAAATTAGAATCTTCACCTTCCACTAGAGGTGCATCCATAGAAACATGGCGACCCGAGTTTTTCATGGATTCTTTCACATCACTTTCAGACATATCCAATAGTTCAGAAATTTCTTCTGCCGAAGGAGCGCGCTCATGCTCTTGTTCTAATGAAGCATATGCCTTATTAATTTTATTGATAGAGCCGATTTTATTTAACGGAAGTCGTACAATTCTTGACTGTTCTGCAAGTGCTTGTAAAATAGACTGACGAATCCACCAAACAGCATAGGAAATAAATTTGAATCCACGCGTTTCATCAAAGCGCTGTGCAGCTTTAATCAAACCTAAATTCCCTTCATTAATCAAATCCGGCAAACTCAATCCCTGATTTTGGTATTGTTTTGCAACGGACACTACAAAACGTAAATTTGCTTTGGTCAATTTTTCCAATGCAATTCTATCTCCTGCTTTGATTCTTTGTGCCAACTCTACTTCCTCATCTGCAGTAATTAAGTCAACTTTCCCGATTTCTTGCAAATACTTATCTAAAGAAGCGGTTTCCCTGTTGGTTACCTGCTTCGTAATTTTTAGTTGTCTCATTCTACTTTTTGCTTAATTTTATTTGTACTAATACTTATACGTAATAAACTGATAAAATGTTACAATATTTGAAATAATTATTTTTTTCTTTAAACAACCTTTGTAATTTGACCACTATGAATATTGAAGAATTTAGAAATTATTGTCTCCAAAAGAAAGGCGTAACAGAAGAATTTCCATTTAGCTCTGAAATATTAGTATTCAAAGTCTTTGGAAAAATGTTTGCACTAACAGGTTTAGATAGACCGGAATTTACAGTAAACCTAAAGTGTAACCCAGAATATTCCATTGAACTTCGGGAAGAATATGAAGAAGTACAACCGGGTTATCATATGAATAAAAAACATTGGAATACGGTGAGCTTTGAGGGTAATTTATCAGGAAAAATGCTGACTGACATGATAGATTTATCCTACCAATTGGTTGTTGACTCATTTTCCAAATCCAAAAAGAAAGAACTAGGAATTTAGTTCTCAACCATTCTATAATGAAGTAAAAGATTATTTTTTAGTACATAAATCGTATCACTATTAGCATTTTTCCATAGTAAATAAGGTCTTTTGATGTTACGTAAAGTACTAACAGAATCTATATTTAAACGAAGTGGAGGGTAAATGGTAGAGTCCGTTTCTAATTTTACTTTGTCCGATGCTATTAAAGAATAATTTGTTTTGAGAAAGTACGGCTCATTTATGCGTAATGAGTTATCGTGTTCCAAATCCCATTCAATGAAATAGGGATTAATTAACGTTTCAAAATCTACATAAACCTTAGAACTATTTAGTACGAAGCGAACCATGAAAACCAAAGCAATAAAAATTGTACAAACCACTAGCCAATAGTAGTGCCTCCACTGAGATTTATGTTTTTTCGTCTTTTTCAAATTACTAATTTTTTAAATAAGAACATCACAAAAATAGAAAATTATAACGCATACTTGTTTCAAAACACAAGTCTTTTTCTTTTTTCTAAAGGATTAATTCCTTGAAAAATAGCTAAATTTGCACCTTTAAAAATTTATTAGATGCAGTATCAACACAGAGAAATTGAAAAAAAATGGCAGGATATATGGCAAGAAAATCAAACATTCAAAGCCGACAATCATTCCACTAAGCCCAAATACTATGTGTTGGATATGTTTCCCTATCCGTCCGGAGCAGGTCTTCATGTCGGGCATCCACTGGGGTACATTGCTTCCGATATTTACTCTCGATACAAGCGACTAAAGGGGTTCAATGTGCTTCACCCAATGGGATATGATTCATTTGGGCTTCCGGCAGAGCAGTATGCCATTCAGACCGGACAGCATCCGGCAGTCACTACAGAAGTCAATATAAAAGGAGGAATAGATAAACAGGGGAATAAAATAGAAGGCTATGAAAAGCAATTAAAAAAAATAGGATTATCCTATGATTGGAGCCGAGAATATAGAACTTCTGACCCAACTTATTACAAATGGACACAGTGGATTTTCATTCAACTATTTGATTCATATTATTGTAATGATACTCAACAAGCCAGACCCATTTCAGAATTAATAGACGTTTTTGACAAGGAAGGAAACAAACAAATAAATGCTGCCTGTGATGAAGACACCCCAAAATTCTCTGCTGAAACCTGGCAATCATTTTCTGAAAAAGAAAAACAAGAAATTTTATTAAAATACAGATTAACTTATCTAGCTGAAGCAGAAGTAAATTGGTGTCCGGATTTGGGGACTGTTTTGGCAAATGATGAAGTGGTGAACGGTGTCTCAGAACGTGGTGGATATCCGGTAGTGCGTAAAAAAATGACACAGTGGATGATGCGCATCACAGCTTATTCCGAAAGATTACTAACAGGCTTAGATAAAATAGACTGGCCACAGTCCATCAAAGATGCACAAACGTATTGGATAGGTAAAAGTAAAGGAGCAAGTGTCAAATTTCAAGTGCAAAATTCAGAAGAGTTAATTGAAGTCTTTACTACCCGACCTGACACCATTTTTGGTGTTTCTTACCTGACACTAGCACCAGAGCATCCATTGGTTGCCAAAATAACAACAGATAAGCATAAAAAAGCTGTTGAAAATTATATAGAACAAACCTCTAAACGTTCTGAACGTGAGCGAATGGCAGAGGTAGATAAAATTACCGGAGAGTTTACCGGAGCCTATGCCGTCCACCCGCTAAGTGGTGAATTTGTTCCAATTTGGATTGGTGATTATGTATTGTCCGGATATGGAACAGGAGCTGTTATGGCAGTTCCCGCAGGAGACGAACGTGATTATAAATTTGCCAAATACTTTGATTTACCAATTATTGATATTTTTAAAGATATAGATATTTCCGAAAAGCCATTTGTAGAAAAAGACAATTTTGTATTGCAAAACTCTGAACTACTAAATGGATTAGGATACAAAGAAGCAACCGATAAAATCATTTCTACTTTAGAAGAAAAAGAAATAGGAAAAGGAAAGGTTAATTACCGTTTACGTGATGCCGTTTTCTCTCGTCAACGTTACTGGGGAGAACCCGTTCCGGCTTATTATAAAAATGGAATTCCACAAATACTAAAAGTGGAGAACCTTCCACTAGTTTTACCAGAAGTAGATGAATATTTACCTACAGAAACAGGTGAACCACCACTAGGAAGAGCCAAAGATTGGGCTTGGGATGAGGTTAATGAAAAAATAGTCGGAATAGACTTAATTGATGAAAAAACCATTTTCCCATTAGAACTAAATACCATGCCAGGCTGGGCAGGAAGCTCCTGGTACTTTTTGCGTTACATGGATCCAAAGAATGATAGAGAATTTTGTTCACAAGAAGCCATGAATTATTGGAAAGAAGTGGACTTGTACATGGGAGGTAGTGAACACGCAACGGGGCATTTACTTTATTCTCGTTTTTGGCAGAAATTTTTGTTTGACAGAGGAATTGTACCAACCGATGAATATGCTCAGAAACTAATCAATCAAGGAATGATTTTGGGGATGAGTGCATTTGTATATCGGATTAATGGCTCTAATCAATTTGTTTCAAATGGATTAAAAAATGAATATGAAATCATTCCAATCCATGTTGATGTAAGTTTACTAAAAGATGGCGGTGATGAATTAGATATAGAAAAATTTAAACAATGGCGAGAGGAATTTGCTGATGCCGAATTTATTTTAGAAGACGGTAAATACATTTGTGGACGTGAAGTGGAGAAAATGTCTAAGTCCAAATACAATGTAATCAATCCGGATGATATTTGCGAACAATACGGAGCTGATACTTTACGCTTGTACGAAATGTTTCTAGGACCAATAGAACAAGCCAAACCATGGAATACACAGGGTTTGAGTGGTGTTTATTCATTTTTGAAAAAACTTTGGCGACTGTATCACAGCGGTGAGGGAGAGAGTTTTTACATATCAGATGAAACTCCTACCAAGGAAGAAATGAAAGTGTTGCACCAAACGATAAAAAAGGTAGATGAAGATGTATATAACTTTTCGTTCAACACATCGGTTTCTAACTTTATGATTGCCATAAATGAACTGACGAAGTTAAATTCCAATAAACGTGAAGTACTAGAACCGCTTATTGTTTTAATTTCACCCTATGCACCCCATATTGCAGAAGAGATTTGGCAGAAATTAGGTCATTCAGAGAGTATTTCTTTTGCAGAATTTCCTGTTTTTGATACAAAATGGTTGGTAGAGGATAGCAAGGAATATCCGGTTTCATTCAATGGGAAAATGCGTTTCAAACTGGAATTACCAATGGACATGAGCAAAGACCAAATTCAGGAAGCCGTTATGGCAGATGAACGTACCCAAAAACAATTGGATGGAAAAACACCGAAGAATATCATCATTGTTCCGGGCAAAATCATCAATATAGTAGGGTGAATTTTTAGTAAAAAATAGCTTTTTTATTTTCGAAATTTAATTAAATTTAGGTATCAAAATAAGGAATCATGGATACAGCAGAACTAATAGAGAAAGAGGAAGTTATCAATTATAAGTTGGTTGACGCAGCACCCAACCAAAACATTACAAAAGAAAAATTAGAAAGAGCATTGCGTTTGGGAAATGAATACAAATCCAAAACGGTGATTACTTTTCAAACACATCAAGGACCAAAAAAGATAGAAACAACGGTGTGGACACTGACGGAAAATCATATCCAAATCAAATCCAGCGTTTCAATCCCCATAAAGTCGTTAATTGATATATCTTAAAAAGAAGATTATTTCTCCATTTTTGCCATAATTTGCTCTAACTTGGCTTGGAGCATATAGTCTTGTTTTACACGTTCTGCGATGGCTGTGTAGGACTGCTTTGTCAGGTCATGTTTTGTATATGCTTTGGAAACATCGG
>JBKEAG010000028.1:0-25660 GCA_047972025.1 Moheibacter sp. | reverse complement strand
CAAATTATACAGATTTCTATAGTAGTATAGAACATGCTACCAATGTGGGGAAAATGTTTCGTGACCCAGAAAATGCACTACTGCCTAATTGGAAGCATATTCCGGTAGGTTATCATGGACGCGCTTCTTCTATTGTTGTTTCGGGGACAGATATTCATAGACCAAAAGGGCAGACTTTGCCACCAGACTCTAAATCACCCGTTTATGGGCCATCTAAACGTTTGGATTTTGAATTGGAAGTAGCTTTTATCACAAATTCTTTTACTGAGTTGGGTGAGCAAATTTCTACTGAAAAAGCCGAAGATCATATTTTTGGATTGGTCTTGTTTAATGATTGGAGCGCACGTGATATTCAGAAATGGGAATATGTTCCACTAGGACCTTTCTTGGCAAAGAATTTTGGTTCATCTATTTCACCATGGATTGTAACACTAGAAGCGCTCAATCCTTTTAGAGTAGCAGGCCCAAATCAAGAGCCGGAGGTACTTGATTATCTGAAATTTGATGGTGACAAAAATTTTGATATTCATTTGCAAACACTTATTCGACCTGAAAGTGGAGAGGAGAATTTAATTTGCACTAGCAATTTTAAATATATGTACTGGAACATGGCGCAACAATTGGCACACCATACTGTAAATGGTTGTAATCTAGAAGTAGGTGATATGTACGGAAGTGGTACTATTAGTGGTCATACGGAAGATTCATTTGGTTCTATGTTAGAATTGGCTTGGAGTGGTACAAAACCACTAAAACTATCTGATGGAACAGAGCGTAAATTCATTGAAGATAACGATACGGTTATCATGCGTGGTTGGTGTGAAAATGGAAGTATTCGTGTAGGGTTTGGAGAGGTTTCAGGAAAGATATTGCCTACTAAAGAGTAAACAATATCTTTCGATATTTCCTTCAAACAGGTAATTTATTTACAAATACTTTAAACTCTGATTATTTTTAATTTTCTTTACCGTTTCATACATTAATTTGATAGTGTTTTCCACATCATTTTTATGCACCATTTCTACTGTGGTGTGCATATAGCGAAGTGGTAACGAAATCAGAGCAGATGGCACTCCCCCATTGCTATAGGCAAAAGCATCTGTATCAGTTCCCGTCACACGACTACTCGCTGCACGTTGGAAAGGAATTTTTTTAGTTTCTGCTGCATCGATTATCAATTCTCGAAGATTATTCTGTACTGCTGGTGCATACATAATTACAGGGCCGTTTCCACATTTTAAATCTCCTTCCTTTATTTTATTCATTTTTGGTGTAGAACTATCATGTGTAACATCGGTTACAATTGCAATATCAGGTTTTATAGTATTGGTAATCATCTCTGCTCCGCGTAGTCCAACCTCCTCCTGAACTGAATTTGTAAAGTAAAGTCCGAAATCAATCTTATCTTTATTTTCCCTTAAAAGTCGGGCTACTTCTGCAATTATAAACCCTCCTATTCGGTTATCTAAGGCTCTACAAACAAAATAATTTTTATTTAAAACCATAAATTCGTCGGGATAAGTTATAACACACCCTACATGAATCCCTAGCTCCTCAACCTCTTCTTTTGAGCTTACTCCACAATCAATCCAAATTGTCTCTATCTTCGGCGCTTCTTCACGGGCTTTATTACGAACATGAATAGCGGGCCACCCAAATACCCCTTGAACAACTCCTTTATTTGTATGAATATTTACTCGTTTAGAAGGTGCTATCACAGCATCAGAACCACCATTTCTAATTACGTAAATCATTCCTTCATCTGAAATGTAATTCACATACCACGAAATTTCATCAGCATGAGCTTCTAATACTACTTTGTATTTTGCTTTGGGATTAATTATACCATAAGCTGTACCATAATTATCGGTTTTTATTTCATCTACAAAGGATTTTATATATTCAGTCCAAACAATTTGTCCTTTTGTTTCATATCCTGTTGGAGAAGTTGTATTTAAATAACTTTCAAGAAAAGCCATTGATTTTTTACTAAAAAAAATTGATTTTACCATTTGTAATAAATTTAAACAAATGTAAACATTTAGGAACAATATTTGATATGTGGTGAATTGATATGTTTAAAATTCTACTTCCTATATTTTTATTTGTAGGTATTTTTGTTTTAGGGCAAAAAACACCCGATTCAGAGGATTACTCAGATATAGACTCTACTTCTCTTTATGAATTGAGTGAATTTGATACAATTAAACTTAAACAAGGTGTTTTAATTAATCTACATTTAGAAACCGAATTAGAAAAAAAATACTATTTATGGCTACGAAAAAGAGTCCGTGATGTTTGGCCTTATGTGAAAATTGCAGTAGAAGAGCATAATGCAATTCAAGATACTTCTCAATATTTCACCAATAAAAGAGAACAAAAAAAATACGTAAAAGAACGACAGGAGATTTTAGCGGAACAATTTGAAAGTAAACTAAAAGACCTTTCTCTTTCACGAGGGCAAATTCTAATTAAATTAATTTATAGAGAAACAGATAAAACAGCTTTTGAAATCATAAAAGAATTACGTGGTGGCATGAATGCTTTTCTATGGAACTCCGCCGGTGGTGCGTTTAATTTGGATTTAAAAACCAAATTTGACCCACACTCTACACGTGAAGATTTGTATATTGACGTTATACTTGAAAAAGATTTTAGGACAGGAAGACTTGAGCGAATTAATGATATCTATTAATAATTTTCTCCTATTTTTCCAAAATCCATAACGGATGCTTATATTTGCACTGCTGTAAATGTTAAAGTTTAATGACCTCAAATACAAGTCTTAAAAAAATTGGTGTTATGACTTCCGGAGGAGATTCTCCAGGAATGAATGCCGCTGTTAGAGCTGTTGTACGTGCGTGTACTTACTACAAAATACAGTGTGTTGGGATTAAAATGGGATACCAAGGGCTAATTCAAAATCAAACAACTGAATTAGGAGCTCGTTCTGTAAGACATATCATCAACAGAGGAGGTACATTTTTGAAAACAGCTCGTTCAAAAGAATTTAGGACTAAAGAAGGTCGGTTCAAAGCCTATGAAAATTTCAAAAAAAATGAGCTTGATGCTTTAATTGTTATTGGAGGTGATGGTTCATTTACGGGAGCAACTATTTTTCATAAAGAATTTGGGGTTCCATTTATAGGAATTCCGGGAACGATAGACAATGATATTTTTGGAACCGACTTTACAGTGGGCTATGATACTGCTCTAAATACAGTAGTAGAGGCCATAGATCGCATTCGCGACTCGGCAACCTCTCACAGTCGGGTGTTTTTTGTAGAAGTAATGGGACGAGATGCCGGTTTTATAGCACTCAACAGTGGTATAGCATCTGGAGCTCAAGATATTCTGATTCCTGAAAAAAAAGACAGTTTAGAGGATTTATTTCAGTCACTTCAAAAGTCAGAACAGTCCGGTAAAAACTCTAGTATAGTAGTCATAGCTGAAGGAGAGGAGTTGGGAAATATATACGATTTAGCAAAAGCTACAGAGTTTAAATTTCCTGATTATGAGATTAGAGTAACCGTATTAGGCCATATACAAAGAGGAGGAAATCCAAGTTGTATGGATAGAGTATTAGCAAGTAGATTAGGCGTAGCTGCTGTAGAGGGGTTACTTGAAGGGAAATCTGATGTGATGGCAGGATTACGGTCAAATAAAGTTGTTTATACACCTATACAAGAAGCCATCAAAAAACACAATGAAATAGATGAAGAATTAATTAAAGTCGCAGAGATTTTAGCAATATAAATAATTTAAAAACAAACAAGATGTCAAAAATCAAAGTAGGAATTAACGGTTTTGGTAGAATTGGAAGCCTTGTATTTGGAGCAATGCTCGAACGAGACAACGTAGAAATTGTTGCAATCAATGACCTTATAGATGCTAATTACATGGCATATATGATTAAATATGATTCCGTTCATGGGCGATTCAAAGGAGATGTCCGAGTAGAAGGAAATAATTTAGTTGTAAATGGAAATACGATTCGTGTAACTTCAGAACGTGATCCCAATAATTTAAAATGGGATGAAGTTGGAGCAGAATATATTGTAGAATCTACAGGATTATTTCTTACAAAAGAAACCGCACAAGCGCACATCAATGCAGGAGCGAAAAAAGTAATACTATCAGCAACCTCAAAAGATGACACACATATGTTTGTAATGGGAGTTAACCACAAAGAATTAACACCAGATGTAACTATTTTGTCCAACGCCTCATGTACCACAAACTGTCTAGCACCTTTAGCAAAAGTAATACACGATAACTTTGGAATTGTAGAAGGGTTAATGACAACTGTACACGCAACAACAGCAACTCAAAGAACAGTTGACGGGCCATCAGCAAAAGATTGGAGAGGAGGACGTTCGGCATTGATGAACATCATCCCTTCTTCAACAGGAGCCGCAAAAGCTGTAGGAAAAGTAATCCCATCTCTAAATGGAAAACTTACCGGAATGGCATTTCGAGTTCCAACAGCCGATGTTTCTGTTGTTGACCTCACCGTTCGTTTAGAAAAAGAAACCAGCTATGACGAAATAAGTGCTACAATGAAAGCCGCAGCAGAAGGCGAACTAAAAGGAATCTTAGGATACACAGAAGATTTAGTTGTTTCTCAAGATTTTGTAGGAGATAAGCGAACTTCTATCTTCGACAAAGGAGCAGGAATCATGTTGTCTCCTAATTTTGTAAAACTAGTTTCTTGGTATGATAATGAAATGGGGTACTCAAACAAACTCACTGATTTATTGATTCACTCTGCTTCTATCTAAATTACACAATAAAGCATATAATCCAAAAGCTGTCTAATTTAGCTAGACAGCTTTTTTTATGAAATAAATCATTTTTTATTAATAAATTTTTATATATTTGCTTTGTATAACTCATTAAAAAAACGCCTATAGACTAGATATTCTACTTTTTAACACATTTGATTAAATAAGAAGGATATGAAATTCATTGATGATTCTCAACTGATAAGCTCGTATTTAAAAGGAAACGAGGAATCATTAGCAGAGTTAATTAATAGGCATAAAAATAAAGTGTATGGCTTTATTTTCTCCAAAGTTTTAGATAAAAATATTACAGAAGATATTTTTCAAGATACTTTCGTCAAAGTTATTTTAACTTTAAAAGAAGGAAAATACAGTGAAGAAGGAAAGTTTCTGCCATGGTTGATGAGAATTGCTCACAATCTAACTATAGACCACTTTAGGTCCAAAAGTAGAATGCCACTAATTGGCGAAACTTTTATAGATGAAGACTTCAGTATTTTTGACTTTGTAGCAGATTCAGAAGATAGTTCAGAGATTCGAATCATAAAAGAACAAATTCAAGAAGATTTACGTGCAATTATTGAGTTTTTACCCGATGATCAAAAAGAAGTACTAGAACTTCGAATTTTCAAAGGATTGAGCTTTAAAGAAATTGCTGAAGAGACTGATGTTAGTATAAATACAGCATTGGGACGTATGCGTTATGCATTAATTAATTTAAGAAAAGTAATTGAAGAAAAGAATTTGAGCCTAACATTAGCTTAAATTAAATAGTTGCACAATAATTATTTAAGTTTAGCGTTTAGACAACATAACTTAAATAATTTGTAAATGAAACACAATTACTCTTTAATCGGAGATAAGTTATCTCCAAAAATCTCAACAGTTCAAAACCTTTTAAATTTTTCAAAAACATTATCAGTTATTAGAAGTGGTGTCTTGGATAAAAAAGTAGTATTATTCAAGAATTAAAAAAAAAGGAGGAAGACGTAAAAAATCTTCCTCCTTTTTTTATCCCTCCGATTTTAATCGGATTCTATTATTTACTTTCTACCAAATAATCCACCTAGTAGCTTACTTCCCAAATCCATAGCATCATCTATTGCACTTCCATCACCATCTTGGTCAAGTAGCTTTTCTATCATTGTCATTTCGCGCTGGTTACTTTGTGCAGCATTACCAACTAATCCGCCTAGCAAAGAAGTAAGACCATTAGCATCAAGCCCATTATCTGACTTTTGTTTTCCTAAATACCCCATAACAATTGGAGCAATCATAGCCAAAACTTGAGCAATTTGCCCACTTCCCAAACCTGAAGTTTGCCCTATTGCACCTTCAACTTGAGATTGCTTCCCTCCTAATACATGGTTTAAAATCCCCAAACCATCAGAAAAGTTACCACCGCTTAAATAGCCTGAAACATTGTCCAAAATACTTCCGTTATGGTCTTTTTCCAAGGCATTTGCTATATTTTGCGCATCACCACTTGCTGCATTTTTATTGAGTGCAGAAAGAAGTACCGGAATCCCTGCTGAAATAGCAAGTTGAGCTTGCTGGTTATCAATCCCTAACTGATTAACTACTCCATTAATCATTTGTTGCCCCATAGAGCTTTGTAATAAACTTGAAATATCCATTATTTTTTAATTTTTTGGTTGGTTTAAAGGTCAAATATATAACTAAAATTTTAGGATTTATGTTAAATGAATTATTAATAAATTTGCGCAACCTTAAAAACCTAAATAGAATGAGACGAATAACACAAATCTTAATTGTAATTGTAATTGTAGTGCTGTTACTACCTTTACTTTTACCCAAAAGTATCAATACCACAGTAGAGAAAGAGTTTGACCTACCTGTAGGAATGATTTTTGAAGAATTTAATAACCTAAACGAGTATTCAAAATGGGAACCGTGGGCCTCCTCTGACTCACTAGTCAAACAAGAATTTTTTGCTCCTTATAGAGGTCTAAATGCCGGTTACCAATGGAAATCAGCTACATCAAACGGTGAGATTACCATTAAAAAACTAGAAACAAATAAATCGTTAGAATATGATTTAGTTGGACTAGATTTAGGTGAAAAAACAACTATGAAAGTTGGATTTACCCCTATCAATAATACTTCTACAAAAATAACATGGGGTATAGCAAGTGATGAAATCGGTTATTTTTCCCGCTATTACACTTATTTTATATCACAAAAATTACAAGAAACATTAACCAATGGTTTCACAAAATTAGAAGAACGTCTAAAAACTATGACAATCTCTGCCGAACAAGCTAAATCCTTGCAACCGGGAATGATTAAAACCGAAATGTTTGAAGGGTTAAAATTAATTGCTTTGTATAACGAAACTTCACTGGAATTTGATGAAATCAAGACAGCAACCGATGAGTCACTTGGTATGTTGTATAGATACTTAATTGATTTAAAGAAAGTTGATACCACTCACATAGGGAATCCTGTTTCTTATATAGAATACGTCGATTTGGTAGCAGAAAAATCAAAATTTTACTGTGGTTACCCCATCAGAGAATCCATAGAAATTCAAGAGGGAATGGAAATAAAGTCACTTCCTGCCAAAGAAACCCTAGTTTCTATCCACAAAGGAAGCTATGAAACCATCGACTCGACACTTACACGTATGAAAGAGTATGCAAAAACAAACAACCTATCCATCGGAATGTCCTATCTAGAAGAATACCAAAATGATCCGGAAACAGTAAAAAATCCTGACGATTTATTGACTAAGGTTTACATTCCCATCAATTAATCTAAAAAAATACAAAGTGCTACAATGTGGCACTTTTTTTTCGCTTTCAAATTATGTAATTTTGTAGCCTTTATTTCATTCCTACATGAACGATTTCATAGAAGTTTACGGCGCAAGAGAACATAACTTAAAAAATATAGATGTAAAGATTCCACGAGAAAAACTGGTTGTCATAACCGGACTCAGCGGTAGTGGAAAATCATCTTTAGCATTTGATACTATTTATGCAGAAGGACAAAGACGTTATATAGAAACTTTTTCAGCCTACGCAAGACAATTTTTAGGAGGACTAGAGCGTCCTGAAATAGATAAAATCGAGGGACTGTCACCCGTTATTGCCATAGAACAAAAAACAACATCCAAAAGTCCACGCTCTACTGTAGGGACAATTACAGAGATTTATGACTTCCTTCGGCTTTTATATGCTAGAGCTTCTATAGCTTATTCTTATAATACGGAAGAGGAAATGGTAAGTTATACCGATGAACAAATTAAAAATTTAATTCAAGAAAAATTTCAAAATAAAAAAATTGCTATCCTCTCCCCTTTGATTCGTTCAAGAAAAGGGCATTACCGAGAGTTGTTTGCACAGGTAGCTAAAAAAGGATATCTAGAAGTGCGGGTAAATGGAGAAGTTACCGACATCACACTAGGCATGAAACTTGACCGTTACAAAACCCATGATATAGAATTGCTTATAGATAAAATGATTCTGAATGATAAAGTAATGGATGACCGGCTCAAAAGTTCAATTGACACTGCAATGCAGCAGGGAGAAAATGTCATCATGATTCTAGATTATGAAACCAACGAAACCAAATTCTACAGTCGAAATTTGATGTGTCCTACAACCGGAGTTTCCTACCCAAACCCAGAGCCTAACACCTTTTCATTTAACTCACCAAAGGGAGCTTGTCCTACATGCAACGGATTGGGGGAGTTAAAAGAAGTAAGTATAGAAAAAGTAGTACCAAATGATAATTTGGCATTAAAAAATGGAATGATTGCTCCTTTGGAAGTCTTAAAAAACACTACACGAATACGTAAACAAATAGAATCCCTCTATGCCAAATACAACGAATCACTTGATACACCGTACAAAAAACTACAACCAAAATTAGTTCAAGATATACTTTATGGTTTAAAAGAAACAGTAGATGTTCAATTAAATTTCGCCAATGTTAGTAAAGTTTATAAGATTGATTTTGAAGGAATTATACCCTATCTCGATGAATTGATTAATGATAAAAACAATCCATCTTCTGGGTCTATATCTCGAAAA
Organism: Moheibacter sp.; assembly: GCA_047972025.1. Taxonomy (GTDB): domain Bacteria; phylum Bacteroidota; class Bacteroidia; order Flavobacteriales; family Weeksellaceae; genus Moheibacter. Next base: position 16,818 of record JBKEAG010000028.1, on the reverse strand, counting down.
TTTTCTAAACAAGTAACCTGTCCGGATTGCCAAGGATTTCGATTGCAAAAAGAATCTTTACATTTTAAAATTGATAAAAAAAATATTGGAGAAGTAGCCAAATTTGATTTACAATTTTTACAAAATTGGATACACACACTTGACAAAAAATTAGACAAAAAGCAAAAAACCATTGCTCGTGAAATTTTAAAAGAAATCGAAACCCGACTTTCTTTTTTACTAGATGTTGGGCTAAACTATCTATCACTAGACCGCCCTTCTAAGTCTCTTTCAGGAGGTGAAGCACAGAGAATCCGTTTAGCCACTCAGATTGGTTCACAGTTGGTCAATGTACTTTACATATTAGATGAACCTTCAATTGGGTTACACCAAAGAGACAATGTAAAACTAATTGATTCACTCAAAAAATTACGCGATTTAGGAAACTCCATTTTGGTAGTAGAACATGATAAAGACATGATTCTAGAGTCAGACTACGTTATTGATATTGGACCAAAAGCCGGAAGACGTGGCGGAGAAATTGTTTGGCAAGGTGAACCCAATAAAATTAAAAAAGCACATACTTTAACATCAAATTACATAAATGGTGATAAAAAAATTGAAATTCCCAAAGAAAGACGTGAGGGAAACGGAAGTATACTAAAACTAAAAGGAGCAACTGGGAATAATTTAAAAAATGTTAGTTTAGAATTTCCACTAGGAAAATTAATTGTCGTCACAGGTGTTTCCGGAAGTGGTAAATCAACCCTAATTACCGAAACACTCTACCCTATCCTCAGTCAATATTTTTATAATTCAGAAAGAAATCCTATGCCCTATAAAAAGGTAGAAGGACTAGAAAATTTAGACAAAGTAATAGAAGTTGACCAATCTCCCATAGGACGTACACCACGCTCAAATCCGGCAACTTACACCAATTTATTCTCTGATATACGAAATCTCTTCACTCAACTTCCCGAAGCAAAAATAAGAGGTTACAAACCAGGGAGATTCTCATTTAATGTAAAAGGTGGACGGTGTGAAACTTGTGAAGGAGCCGGACTAAAAGTCATAGAAATGAACTTTTTACCAGATGTTTATGTTCCTTGTGAAACCTGTCAAGGAAAACGGTTTAACCGTGAAACATTGGAAATTCGTTACAAAGGAAAATCCATTGCAGATATTCTAGGTATGACGGTAAACGAAGCTGTTGAGTTTTTTGAACCTATACCAAAAATTTACCGAAGTGTAAAAACGTTACAAGATGTAGGACTTGGTTACATCACACTCGGACAACAGTCCACAACGCTAAGTGGTGGCGAAGCTCAGCGTGTGAAACTTGCATCAGAATTGAGTAAAAGGCAAACCGGAAAAACAATTTATATTTTAGATGAACCCACAACCGGACTTCATTTTGAAGATATTCGTGTTTTGATGGATGTGATACAAACCATTGTAAATCATGGAAACACGGTAATCATCATTGAACATAATTTAGATGTAATAAAACTTGCAGACCACATCATAGACATAGGACCAGATGGTGGTGAAAAAGGTGGAACGATTGTAGCACAAGGAACACCGGAAGAGATTATAAAAAACAAAAAAAGTATTACGGGTAAGTTTTTACAGGAAGAATTAAAATAAACTCGGATATTTGCTAAAATTTAAGTTTTGCAATCCAACTTTGTAGATTATATAAAAATTTATTGTAAAAGTGGACATGGTGGAGCCGGTTCAGCACATTTACACCGTGAAAAGTTCATTGATAAAGGCGGACCGGATGGTGGTGATGGTGGACGTGGTGGACATATCATCTTAAAAGGTAGCAGAAACCAATGGACACTTCTCCCTTTACGTTATACACGTCATTTACGTGCTGAAAACGGAGGTAATGGAGGTTCTTCTCGTTCTACCGGAGCCGATGGAAAGGATATCATAGTAGAAGTCCCAATTGGAACAATCGCAAAAGATGAACAAGGAAACTTGTTAGCTGAAATTACGGAAGATGGTGAGGAAAAAATCTTACTAGAAGGTGGTAAAGGTGGTTTGGGTAATTGGCATTTCCGTTCTGCAACAAGGCAAACACCACGCTATGCTCAGCCAGGACTTCCCGGACAGGAAGATGCTATAGTTTTGGAACTTAAGATTTTAGCAGATGTTGGTTTAGTGGGGTTTCCAAATGCCGGAAAATCAACTTTACTTTCCGTACTTTCTGCTGCTAAACCCAAAATTGCAGATTATGCTTTCACTACTTTAACCCCAAATTTAGGAATTGTAGAATACCGAAATCATCAGTCTTTTGTGATGGCAGATATTCCCGGAATCATAGAAGGTGCCGCCGAAGGAAAAGGACTAGGACATCGGTTTTTACGGCATATTGAGCGAAATTCAGCATTATTATTTCTCATTCCTGCTGATGCCGAAGACTATGCAAAGGAGTATGAAATATTACTAAATGAATTGAAAAAGTTCAATCCTGAACTACTTGATAAAGAACGGATTCTAGCAGTTTCTAAAAGTGATATGCTTGATGATGAGTTAAAAGTTGAAATCTCTAATTTGCTACCCAAAGACATTCCACATATTTTTATTTCCTCTGTCGCTCATCAGGGATTGACCGAACTGAAAGATTTACTATGGAAAAAGTTAAATGATTAAGTAAAACTTATGATTATTCTATTATTTTTTTTGTGTTTAATTTTTCTAGGTCTTATTTTCTTTTTCATATTTATTCAAATAAAAAAGCGGTTAGATTCCCGTCAGAAAAAAATCCAACGTAACAAAGAAATTGACCAAATTGGCAAAAGTTAACTTTCTATTTAAAACTATAAAGATATAATCTTATCTAAATCACTATATTTCCACTAAATACAAATATCTACTTATGAGGTTTTTACTTTTATTTTTCATTTTCGGTTTTGGATTGGTTTTCGGTCAAAACTTTTCTTTCGATTTTAATACGCATGGTCGCAGAGTTTGTCCGGTTTCTTCGGTGGTTAATTCTAACGTGCCCAATGTAACGATTACTTTTCACGATTCAGGAGCTAATACAACAGAACCTATTATTGTTAACAGAAGAGCTTTTGGTACTTCTGCATGGACTAATGTTGCCACAAATTTACCGGCAGGAACAGCCAATTGGATTGATACCAATGTTGCTTTGGGCGATGTTTGGGAATATCAAGTGATAAGAGAAAACACTTGGACTTACAACAGCGTTACATACGACGCAATTGGCTATACAATTGGAGCGGTATTACCCGACAAAAATACTAATTACAAAGGGCAAATGATTCTTTTGGTAGCCAATGATATTCCTACCGGTTTAGTAACGAAATACAACAGATTAAAAACAGAAATCACTGCAGACGGCTGGTTTGTAAACGAATTAATTGTACCAAAAGCAACCAATTGGGACAGTGGAAACGCCGTTGTCGGAATTAAAAACCAAATAACCACAATCTATAATAATGCACCTACAACCGACAAACCCAAAATACTTTTTATATTAGGACATGTTCCTTTACCAAGAAGCGGATCTGCGGATATAACCGCTCCTGATGGACATCCGGAAAATAGAGGAGCAAGAGGAGCCGATTCTTATTATGCGGATATTGATGGTGTTTTTACAGATAATGCAACTTACAATCCGGGAGGTTTATCAACACCTTTAGCTGTAAATATTCCCGGAGATTCTAAATGGGATCAAGATTACATTCCTACCGAGTTGGAAATGGCTTTTGGACGTGTTGATTTTTTTGATGTTTCTGTTAATGGTCTTTCAGAGTTAAATCTTATCGAAGGCTATCTTGACAAACTCAGCAATTATAAAAATGTAGTTGCCGGTTTTGATATGGGAAATAAGTCCGGCTTCAATATAGGTTTTGAAAACTCTACTGATGCTTCGTATCGTTCGTTGCTTAATATTTCAGAATCCAATCAAGTTTATCAAAATTATACGGGAGCAAATCACAGTCAATGGATTCAAACTAATGGTCCCTTTAAAGTGTATATGCAAAATGTTTCTCCTCCGGATTTTAACGAATGGAATACAATTGGGATGGATGCAACTGTTTTTTCCAGCGACCAAAGTTATTGGGGATTTAACGATGTCCCGAATAGTTTGATACGTTCGGTTTTAGCAATTCCTACAACAAAAAATTTAGTAACACTTTGGACGACTTCGGCAATTAATATTTTTCATCAATCTTGTACAGGAATACCTCTTGGTTTGGCAATGAAAACCATTATAGATCACAATAACACCAATCAATATCTCGAAAAACCGCAAAACGATTGGGATACTCCGGTTTGGTGGAACAGAACACATCTAACTTTCAACGGTGATCCTACTTTGAATTTATACCAAATCACACCACCAACAAATGTCTCTTTAAATGAAGTAAGCGGCAATGCACAATTGCAATGGACTAGTTCTACCGATACCAATGTGATTGGTTATCACATCTACGAAAGCACAACAGAATTTGGAATTTACAACCGAATTACAACTTCCGTAGTTAACGCCAATACATTTGACACTCCGAGTTACCAAACGGGAAATTGGTACATGGTAAAAGCCATAAAGCCGATAACTTCTGGTTGCGGACAGTTTTTACACGCTAGTTTAGGAAAGAATATTCAGGGGAATATTACGTTGAATACGGAAGAATTAACTTACGTCAAAAACATGACCATCGCTCCGAATCCGACATCTGATTTTGTTAAAATCAATTCAGAAGTACCGATGACGAGAATTGAAATTTACACAACTAACGGACAATTAATTGATACGCAAAAAGTGAATGATCTCAAAAAAACAGAATACGATTTTTCCACTTACGAAAACGGACTTTATTTTATTAGAGTTTATACTTTAAAAAATGAAATTATCAAGAGTTTTAAGCTCATAAAAATAGATTAATAATGTGAATTTCATAGTGTAAAAAAAACATAATAAAAATACGTAAAATACTTAAAATCTATTGTTTAATCCTTTTTATTTAATTCTTTGGTAGAAATATCTCTGCCATCATACAACGCGCACTTCCACCACCTAAAGTTTCAATGGTATTAATATCTACCGAAATAACAGGATTGTATTTTTCTATAGTTTGAATTTGATCTGTAGTCAAGGAATCGTATGCAGTTTGTGACATGACAAGGAATTTAGAATTACCCATCCCTCCTACTTGCAACATATTTCCGGCAAATTGCTGCATTTGTTTTTCTGAAATTTTAATGATTTCTTTTCCCGATTTGGTCAAGGATTCCACTACATTTTTCTTTTCTGATTTATCGTCTATGGAATCTAGACAGATTATAGCGTATTTATCTGCAACACACATCATTACATTTGTATGGTAAATTTCCATTCGTTTGTCATCAACGGTTTGATTGGCAGTGAAAATAACTGGTGAATATTCAAAATCTTCACAAAATTCTATGAATAATTCTTCATTGGTTCGGGGTGAAATTGCAGCATAGGCTATTTTATTTTCTCTGTCTAATATAATGCTTCCTGTACCCTCCAAAATTACATTTTCTTCTTCAGCATCTGTGTAATCCATTACTTCTTCAATCAAAAATCCACGTTCTTCTAAAAGTTCAAACACTTCATCTTCTCTTCGTTCTTTTCTTCTGTTCTTAGCAAACATTGGGTAAAGTGCAATCATTTTATTTTCATGAAAGGAAATCCAATTGTTTGGAAAAATAGAATCTGGTGTATGGGGAGTCAATGTATCTTGAAGTGTAATTACGTTTACACCATGTTCACGCAGCTTGGAAACCATTTCTTTAAACTCTTTTAGCGCTTTTGCCTGAACAGTTTCTGAGGATTCCAATGTTTTTGTTTGAAAATAATTGTTGACCGCTGTTTCTTCGTTAAATCGAAAATCAACCGGTTCTATCATTAATATGGTATTGGTAAATTGTTTCATTTAAATTTAGAAATTAGATGTTAGAAAATGGAAGTATTTCATTCCCGAATCAGCGGCATGGTTGAACAGCGTAAAAGTCCTCCCATTCGAGAAATATTTCGGTACGGAATTTCCTCCACGGTCATTCCCCATATTTCTCTCATGTGATTATTTAGTCGTGTAAAATGTTTTTCTGAAACTACAGTATCAGGCGAAATGGAGAAAACATTTGGATTCATCCAATACATTTCTTCTTTTGTTACTTCAAATACATTATCTCGTCCAAAAAGTGAAAGTAGAATGTCATAGTGCATCGGATTTCTAAATCCGTCTTTGTAGATAATTGCTTTGTTGTTCCCTACGGGCTGAAAAGTGCAATCTAGATGTAAAATTCCTGTATATGGATCATAATCGTTTTTCACTAACTCCATATCCATTACCCATTTATTGGGAAACTGTTCTTTAAAAAATTGAACAGCCTCGTAATTGGTTCTAGCAGTTTTATAGTCTTTGTAATCAGTTTGTTTATAGCAGCCAACAAACATAAATTCATTCCATAGAATAACGTCTCCACCTTCTACATGGACTTCATCTGGAACGTGTACAACTTTATCAGGCGCTATGGAATTGATAATTCGTTCGTATGCTTCTTGCTCGTCTGCTCTATCGGGAATGATGTTTGCTATGATAAATTTATCATCAATGACCATTCCTACATCACGTGCAAAAACTTGATTACAATCCTCTAAAACCCAAGGTCTGAATACTTGAACTCCGTGTTTTTTGAGAACTTTTTCAAATTCTCTCATTTCAAAGGCCACATCAGTTTCCGTAGGGTACTTTCCTAATTTTACACTTTCATAGGATTTTGAATCGTAGGTTTCCTCCAATGAAGGTTCAGTTCCCATAGAGTTGGGAATCCCTAAAACAACAGCTTCTAGTTTTGCCGTTTCATTTTTTACATTAAGAATCATAAAAGTCTAATGATTTAAAACCAAATAGAGACAGATTTTACTCTGCCTCTATTCATTTATTCCTGTAAAGGTACAATTTATTTTTCGATACCCAATACTTTTAAACCGTTTACTGTGGCTATATTAGAAAGTTCTTCTACATCATAATAATGACATGCTTCTAACATTACACGTAGTTCTGTCCATAAATCTCCATCTGAAAATGGTTTGTATATATCGTTTATATTATCTGTTCCAAAAGCTACATTTATCCCTGCAGGTATCATTTCATCAACAGGTGTCATAGAGTTGTGACTAGGCGCTAAACGCTCTGTTCGGTTATGGTCTATCCAAGCAGTTGGACAAGAGATGATGTGCATATTGGCTTCTTTTATCAAATCATACAACTCCATACGATACTTTTTTGGATGTGCTGCTACCGAAATAGAGTGAACTGCCGTTACTTTTCCTTGCATACCATGTTCTATGGTTTTACGTGCTAATTGTTCTGTTTCTTTTTCTTCATCTGTATTGAATTGATCAACATGAACATGAACCAGTTTTCCCTTTTCTTTGGCGGTACTTAGCAAAATATCTAGATGCTCATCTTCACGCCCAAAGTCTTTGGCAGGAAGTCCTCCGATAATATCTACAAAATCTGATGATAAATCAAACCACTCACGTGCCTTTGGGTCTATAACTCCTTTTAATACTTGGTTAGCAAAACGAATTTCTATGTCTTTTCCGTAATTGTCTTTTAGACGTTGCGCGGCTTTGATGCTTCGATCTTCGATTACTTCATCTACATCTATAAAAGTTCCTATTGCCTGTGTTCCCTGTTCCAAAAAGTGATTGATAGCTCGCTCCATTCTAGCGTATATGTCATCTACACTAGAGTTTCTTTTCATATCATCTACTAAATGCCATTTTTCTTTTAGGTAGGAATTGGTAAATGAAAAGGTTTCTTTGGTCAATGAGTAAGCTCTGTCTAAATGTGCATGGGTGTTTACCCAGCCTCCTTTTTCTTTTATTTTCTCAATTACTGCTTCTTTGGGACTCATGTTGTTTTGCATACGATTCAAAATTTTGTCAAAATTACGGAATTCAAAGGGAACTCTGAAAAGGACTTTTTAACTTTTTATCAAATGATTTTAAAATGATTTTTATCTTTGTCTCTGAACTAAAAAAATAAAAGTTGAATACAGTTTGGATTGTTGTAATAAGTCTTTTGCCCGGTATTTTAATTGCCGGATTGGTTTATATACTAGTAAAACAGTTTTTGAATAATGAAACTGTGCGCAGAGAAATTGAAGTTAGAAAGATTAATAATCAGCAAATTGTTCCGCAAAGACTGGCTGCTTATGAGCGATTGGCTCTTTTTTTGGAAAGGATTAAACCTACCGGGTTAACCCGTAGGGTGTCACCACAGTCAACTGCAAAAAATTATGAAGCAATTTTGATTCAAACGATTCAAAGTGAGTGGGAACATAATCTGAGTCAACAAATTTATATAAATCCTGATTCTTGGAAGTTAATTTATTCAGCTAAAAATGCTACTCAAAATTTTATAAGACAGTGTGCACAAGATTTGGGAAATGAAGCTTCCGCTTCTGATTTGCAAGAATACATCATCAAAAAATCAATTTCTGAAAATGCTCCTTCGAATGATGCTTTGTTGAAACTGCAGATTGATATTCAGGGCAATTTGTAACGAAGCACTTTATTCACTGGGACGACCTACTCCTCTGTTTGGACTAATTGTGTTTTTGCTAGACTGTGATTTTTGTTTTTTAACTTTATTGTCTTTTTCACTTTTAGGTTCGGTCATAAACTGTTCTTTGTTTGCTCCTCCCGCTTCATTACTATTATGATTTGGAGTGGTTGCTGATGCAGTTTTTTGTTTACCATTTAGTAAATCCAGTATTTCTTGGGCTTTTTTTGCTTCATCTGTATTTTGGTATGCAACTGTAATCAACTCTAAAGCAGACATGAAATTTTCTTTTCCTTCCGTTTTTCCAATTGCTAAGGCATTTAATAATGAGAATTTAGCGACAATAATTTCTGTTGGGTATTTTTCAATAGCTTCTACTGTACGGGTTTTTACATCTTTGTATTTTTCTTCTTTGTATAACTTATAGGTTTCTTCGTAAAACGTAAGTGCTTCTTTGGTAGTGGGTGTTATATAATCTACTTCCGGATTTAGTATGTATTCAGCATAAATGGATGTTGGGTAATTTGTTAGTATATAATTTTTATACTCATCTGTCTTTGCCGTATTTTCAATTTTTTTGTTTATTCGATATAGTTGGTAATATGCCTGAGCTTCTGTTGATTTCTCTTTTGGTGGTGTAGAAACTAAATGTTCTAGGGTTTCTGAGGAAGTTTTTGCATTGGCAAATAAGTCAAAATAACCGATTCCTAGTGAAAGTTCTGTTGTATCTCTTTCTATTTTTAATTTATGTAATTCTGACTGTTTTGTAGGAATTTGCTCTAAATAATAATCCAAGTCATATCTTCTTGGGTTTTGTGTATCGGCTTGTCCTAGCATTTCTGCTTCTTTTTGTTCTAGTGTTAGAGTTCCTCCTGCCGAACTTCTCCAGTTATCTGCCAGTCGGACATTTCCCCAAATTCGTTTAAATTCATTTTGACCAGAAGATTTTAGCGATGTATTGTAAAAGTAAAAAGAACTCCCTCCTTGGTCGCTAAAGGAAGCGTTGAATCCTCCACTTTTTGTTTGGGTTTGAAAAGTGGTAACCTCCTCCTCTTCTTTCTTTTTACGCTTTGCATCTTCTATTTTGAGTTTTGCAATATAGTCACCAAAAAAAGTTTCTTGCTCTTCCTTATTCATTGCAGTCAATTTCAAAATACTATCATTTCTTTTCACCAAATAGTATTTTTCCATCAATATCTTTAAAGAGGAGTTTCGTTCCGTAATCCGTTCTATGTCTTTTTCATACGGAACAACTGCCAAAGCACTGTCATAGTAGGCAGATGCGTGAACATAGTTTCCTTCGTTAAATTCTAAATCAGCATATCGCTCATAGGCTCTACCTCTAATATAAGGATCTGACACTTCTCCGTTAAAGCTCTCCTTTAAGTACTTTCTAGCATCATTAATTTTGTCTGCTTTGATTGCAATATCACCTATTGCATAGTAAAATTCATTTCTTCTGGATACGTAATTTCCTTTTTTAGATACATCAAGTAAATGCTCTTTGTAAGAATTATAACTATTTTTTTCTGGATCAAAATTAGCTGCAATCCCCAATTGTGATTTTACTTCCATTTCAAATCCGGGCTTCATTTTAAATACTCTAGTAAAAGCCTCTCCAGCTTCATTTTGCATTTCCAATTTTGAATATAATTGTCCTTCTATGAAATGGTAACGTGCTTTTCGTTTTCTATTTTTACTATGAGAAATGGCATCATCTAGAATTGGTATTGCTTCCTCATATTGCTCATCTTCAATTAGATACTGCGCATAATGTTTTTCTATATTCTCACGCATTTTCTTTTTGTAACCATCGTCTTTGTACATCATTGTCAGAATACGCTCTCCTTCGAACACATTTCCAGTTTGTATGTTTGATAAAGCTGTGTACAATTGAGCTTCTGGCGTGTATTTTTTATGATAAGGTAATTTAGTTGTCAAATAATTTAATGCTTCCAATGCCTTAAATCCTTCTCCTTGATTATAACGTGCTTTTGCTAAAATGAGATAAGCTCTAGTCATCGTCTTATTTCGTTCTGAGCCTTTTATAAGCATAGAGTGCTTTTCTATTGCCTTTAGAGCTTTTTCTTCCACCAAATCAAATCCTGTCGCATTTGATTTCTGAGAGCTTGAAGCACCTCTCTGTCCTTTGGGTCTGAAACCAGAAGCCTCTTTAGCAATTGCTTCTGCGTCTAATTCCCCTTCCTTGATTTCAGGTCGTGGGTCAACCGGTAAAATTTCAGAGTAATTATTTTGGTAAGCAATTTCTAACTCATCAATCTTTTTTCCCATTGCCTCTTCTGCATTAAATAAGGTGTTGAACCAAGCTGTTGAATTATGGAAAGCTCTATTTGTAACAGTATCACGCTTAGTGGAACAACCAATCAACAATCCCACACAAGTCAAAGCGATAAATTTCTTTTTCATCTATAGTTTCTTATTCTTTTAGGTCAGATGAAACACTTCAAATCAAAATGGGTTGGTTTACAACTTTTTGATGATGGTATTTCATAGTAAATCCTCTTATGGACAAAACTACAATAAAAACGCATTATTTAAAAAAATCTTGCATGATAGATTTAAAACTATTCAGATATTTGCATGAAGAGTCATGGCAACAAAAAAGAAAAATATATTTCAGAAACTGTTTAAAAAGTATACCCTAATCATCTTGAATGAGGATGTACAAGAAGAACAGTTTTCATTTCGACTAAATCGTTGGAATGTGTTAGTTGTCGTAGTTTTAATGACATTTTTTACAATATCCTGTACAATTTTGACACTGCTTTATACACCTCTTCATGATTATATAGTGCCTTCAGAAAAACAAACGGATGTTTTGGATAAACAAGAACTCATCCGTCTAACGACTAAAATTGAAGAACTAGAGTCTCATACAGCAGCAAATGATTTATACATTAAAAACTTAAAAACAATTCTTTCTGGTGAAATTCCTATTCCCAAAATAGATACTACCCAAAGCCCTATCACTTCTCCTATTGATTTAAGTAAAATAGACTTATCACCTAAAAAAGAGGATTTAACATTAAGAAAAGAGGTAGAGTTAGAAGATGTTTTCAGTGTAAAAGGAAACCAAGATAGTAGTGAGTCAGGAAGTTTACTTTTTACTCCCTTAAAGGGAATTATTACATCCAACTACAATACAGAGGAAAACCATTTAGCGATTGACATTGCAGCACAACAGGGTGAAGCTATAAAAGCAGTAGCCGGTGGGACTGTCGTTTTCACAGACTGGACTCCAGAAACAGGATACGTAGCTATGATTCAGCATTCTAATGATATGATTTCTGTTTATAAACACGCACTAACCGTTTATAAAAAGATGGGAGATGTTGTAAGGAAAGGAGAAGTTATAGCAGCAGTTGGAAATACCGGAGAATTAACAACCGGTCCTCATCTACATTTTGAATTATGGATAAACGGTAACCAAGTAGATCCTCAACAATACATAGTTTTTTAGCAATGGGAATCAAGACACAATTTGTAAAGCTATTTGCACAAATAAATTCTCAAAAGGATAAAAAATGGATTAATCATCCATTGAAAACACAAAAAAAAATATTTGATAGTTTAATTTCTGTAGGGAAACATACACAATTTGGCAAAGATCACAATTTCCAATCCATTCATACCTATGACGATTTCAAAAAATATATTCCCATACGCGATTACGAAGATTTAACACCCTATATAGAGCAAATAAAAGACGGGAAATCAGATATACTTTGGAAAGGGAAGCCACTTTATTTTGCTAAAACTTCTGGAACTACTTCTGGAACCAAATATATTCCTATCACAAAAGAGTCTATGCCTACTCACATAAAATCAGCCCGTAATGCCCTACTCGACTACATTCACCAAACAGGTAAAGCCAACTTCATCTCAGGAAAAATGATTTTCTTACAAGGTAGTCCTAAACTACAAGAAGAAAATGAAATCAAAATAGGACGACTTTCCGGAATTGTAGCTCACTATGTTCCCAATTATCTCCAAAAAAGCAGAATGCCAAGCTGGAAAACCAATTGCATAGAAGATTGGGAAACAAAGGTGGATAAAGTTGTAGAAGAAACATTAAAAGAAAATATGACACTAATTGGTGGGATACCTCCATGGCTAGTGATGTATTTTGAACGTCTGACTCAAAAATCAAACAAAAAAACAATAAAAGAAATTTTTCCCAATTTAGAATTGATGGTTACCGGAGGAGTCAATTACAATCCCTATCGGGAAAAAATGATAGAATTAATCGGTGAAAACCTAGATGTGATACAAACCTATCCGGCATCAGAAGGGTTTATTGCTTATCAAAATGATATAAACTCAGATGACTTACTCCTTTTACTAAATAATGGAATTTTTTATGAATTTATTCCCGTAGATGATTTTTTTAATGAGAATCCTACTCGAATTTCTCTAAAAGATGTTACTTTAGACAAAGATTATGTTTTAATTCTAAACACCAATGCCGGTTTGTGGGGATACAACATTGGTGATACCGTGCGGTTTACAAATTTAAATCCTTATAAAATAGTAGTTTCCGGACGAATAAAACACTACACTTCTGCATTTGGCGAACATGTCATAGCACACGAAGTAGAACAAGCTCTCCAAAATTGTCTGGCAGATTTCCCGGCTCAAATCTCAGAATTTACAATTGCTCCGCAAGTTAACCCCATAGAAGGTCTTCCCTATCATGAATGGTTGATTGAGTTTGCAAAAGAACCAAACGATTTGGAAGGATTTTGTGAGAAACTTGATGATCATTTATGTAAAATCAACACTTACTATAATGATTTGATCACCGGAAAAATACTTCGTCCTTTGGTCATAACCAAAATCAAATCCAATGGTTTTAATGAATATATGAAGTCCAAAGGTAAACTGGGTGGGCAAAATAAAGTTCCCCGGTTGGCAAATGATCGAAAAATAGCAGATGAATTTTATAGACTACATTTAAATACAGAGCTTTAGTCAAACCAAAAAAACTTTCTTTTAAAGAAGATTTTCCATTTGCATCAGACTTCTATGTATTTTTTCCATTTATCCTAAAAATTAAGACTCTTTCTTTTTGTAACTTTGCACATTTAGAATGAAAAAGAATCTTTCAAAATACGACCCAAAACAGTACATTTTAATTAAAGGTGCTAAACTTCATAATTTAAAAAATATAGACTTAGCTATTCCTAAGAATAAGTTGGTAGTCATAACCGGGCTTTCAGGATCGGGAAAATCATCTTTGGCTTTTGATACACTATATGCTGAAGGTCAGAGACGATATGTAGAAAGTTTATCTTCATATGCGCGTCAATTTTTAGGAAAGTTAGACAAACCTCAAGTTGATTATATTAAAGGAATTGCTCCAGCTATTGCCATTCAGCAAAAGGTCATTAGTTCTAACCCGAGATCTACTGTTGGTACAACTACTGAAATCTATGATTACCTCAAGTTACTATATGCACGAATTGGGAAAACATACTCCCCTATTTCAGGAGATTTAGTTCAAAAAGATACTGTAACGGATGTTATTAATTTTATTCAATCTTTACAAAAAGATACTAAATTAGCGATACTTTCCCCTTTAGAACTTCAGGAAAGTCGTGATTTTCAGGAACATTTAAATATTTTACAACAGCAAGGGTTTTCTCGATTAGAAATTGATGAGAACCCTGTAAAAGTAGAAGATTTAATTGAGTTTAATTTTAAACCTAAAAAAGAAACCAAAATACGGCTGGTTATAGACAGAATAGCTATACAAGTTGATGAATCTTTTTACCACCGATTGGCTGACTCTATACAAACTGCTTTTTTTGAAGGGAAAGGAGAATTAATTGTAAAGAATATTGATGAAAACACGCTACACTCTTTCTCTAATGCTTTTGAATTAGACGGTATTACTTTTAACGAGCCAAGTATTCATTTCTTTAGTTTCAACAATCCCTATGGAGCTTGTCCTATTTGTGAGGGGTATGGAAAAGTAATAGGAATTGATGAAAATTTGGTTGTTCCTAATAAAAAATTATCCATTTTTGAAGATGCCGTAGTTGCATGGAAAGGAGAGAAAATGGTAGAATGGAAAGAACGTTTTATAAAATATGCATCTGATTTTGATTTCCCCATTCACAAACCTTACCACCAATTGACAAACCGACAAAAAGAAATTCTTTGGACAGGTAAAGGAAAGTGGAAAGGCATAGATGGCTTTTTTAAAATGGTTGAGTCAAATAGTTATAAAATTCAGTATAGGGTAATGCTTTCGCGTTATCGTGGAAAAACAAGTTGCCCAACTTGTAAAGGAAAACGCTTACGAAAAGAGGCTTATCATGTGAAAATTGTAGATAATGCTTTACAAGATTTAGTAGATATTCCTTTGGATGAATTAAAATTATTTTTTGACAAATTGACACTAAATGACTACGAAGAAAAAGTTGCTAAACGAGTTCTCTATGAAATCAAAAGTAGAATTGATTTTCTAATAGATGTAGGACTAGGTTATCTGACATTAAACAGAGCTTCAAACACCTTGTCTGGAGGGGAAAGTCAGAGAATCAATCTAGCCACTTCACTTGGTAGCAGTTTGGTTGGTTCTATGTATATTCTAGACGAACCTTCTATTGGACTGCATTCAAAAGATACCGAACGACTAATCAGTGTATTGAAAAAACTCCGCGATCTGGGAAATACCGTTATTGTTGTAGAGCATGATGAAGATATCATAAAAGCTGCTGATTACATTATAGACATAGGACCTGAAGCGGGAACAAATGGGGGCGAAATTGTTTTTGAGGGAGATTATACACAACTTAAAAAAGCCAAAACACTAACAGCCGATTATCTAAATGAAAATATAAAAATTGAGGTTCCTAAAAAAAGATTACCGTTCAAAAATTATGTTGAAATAAAAGGAGCACGTGAAAATAATTTAAAAAATATAAATGTAAAGTTTCCTCTCAATACACTCACTGTTATTTCCGGTGTTAGTGGTTCAGGAAAAAGTACTTTGATGAAAGAAATCTTAACTCCGGCTTTACAACGAAATTTAGGAATTTATGGAAACAAAATAGGTGAATTTGATAATTTAGTCGGCTCTATCAATAAAATTCAAAATATTGAACTGATTGACCAAAATCCAATTGGAAAATCCTCTCGTTCTAACCCTGTAACATATATAAAGGCGTATGATGATATTCGTACTTTATTTTCCAAACAAAAAGCCAGCAAATTACAAGGATTCCAACCTAAACATTTTTCGTTTAATGTAGATGGAGGACGGTGTGATGCTTGTAAAGGAGAGGGAGCTATCACTATAGAAATGCAGTTTATGGCAGATGTAGAATTAGAGTGTGAAACTTGCCATGGACACCGGTTCAAAAAAGAAATACTTGAGGTCAAATACCATGAAAAAAGTATTTCAGATATACTTCATATGACAGTAGATGAGGCTGTAAATTTCTTTCAAAAACATAAAGAAACAAAAATTGTAGATAAAATACTTCCGTTACAAGAAACAGGACTAGGATATGTTCAATTAGGACAATCTTCTAATACACTTTCAGGAGGCGAAGCGCAACGAATCAAACTTGCATCTTTTTTGACAAAAGGAAATACCAAAAACCATACACTATTTATATTTGACGAACCCTCTACCGGTCTCCACTTTCATGACATAAAAAAACTGCTAAAAGCGTTTCGAGCTTTGATAGAAATTGGGCATACGGTTTTTGTAATTGAACACCATATGGACATCATAAAAGAAGCTGATTGGGTGATTGATATTGGACCACAGGGTGGAAAAAGTGGTGGAACTGTTGTAGCAAAGGGTACGCCAGAGGAAATTTCGAAAGTAAAAAAATCATTTACCGGTCAATATCTGAAAGAGAAATTGAATTAATTTACAATATCTTTTTTACTTACCGACAAACTAATTTTTTTAAGTACTTGAGCAGAATCATTGATATGAACGGCTGATAGAGATTTACCATTTCCGGATCCGGTATCTAAGTACCAGGCTCTTGCATTATTATCAATAGTAGTGTTTGAAAAAATTATATGTCCTAAAAATTGGCACTTTCCTATATCTTGAAGTGGTTTTCGATTAAAAAGAAGATCTACATCTTTCTCCTGAATAGGAATATTTTTATTTATAGATATTCCTGCATGAGACGCAAAAAAAGTATCTGTTTCCCAAAAGTGAGGTAGTTTATCTATCCAATCTAGGGTTTGAATATAATTTAAA